>JBKJQK010000162.1:0-3422 GCA_046594095.1 Anaerolineae bacterium
CTTCGGCGGAATGTGCCGATGGTCTACATCATCGAGAACAATGGCGTGTATGGGTTGACCAAGGGCCAGTTCTCGGCGACCTCTGACCTGGGGCAAGAGCTCAAGCATCAGCCACGCAAGAACGAGCTTCCTCCGATCGACCTGTGTCTCGAAGCTATCATCTCCGACTGCGGGTTCGTCGCGCGCTCATTTGCGGGCGACCCGAAGCAGGTTCGCATGCTGATCAAGGCAGCCTTCGCCCATCGCGGCACGGCCGTCCTGGACATCATCAGCCCGTGCGTGACGTTTAACAACAAGGACGACAGCACCAAGAGCTATGTGTGGGGCCGCAACCACGACGAAGTTGTCAATGACTTCACGTTTGTGCTGTCGCGCGACCAGATTACTGTCGACTACAAAGAAGGCGAGACGCGCGAAGTTATCATGCACGACGGCGGAAAGGTCGTGTTGCAGAAACTGGACTCGGGCAAGCACGATCCGACCGACCGCATGGCGGCGATCCGGTTGCTGGAAGATGCCCGAGTCAAGCAGCGCTTCATCACCGGGCTGATCTACCTCGATCAGAGCCGCCAGAGCCTGCCCGAGGTCGAGAATCTCGGCGACGTGGCCCTGGCCCGGCTTCCGGCGTCCAAGACCCGGCCCGCGGCCGCCACGCTTGAGAAGCTGATGGCCGGAATGAAGTAGTCCCCAAGATCAAAAGGGGGCGACGGCAATGCGGACAAACTCCGCCGCCGTCGCCCCCTTTTGCTTTTTCAGAGCAACTTCTCCACGCTCAGGAAGCCAGGCCGCCCGGCGTTGGCTGCCTCGATCGATGCCAGCCCGCCCAGCACAACCACGCTGCCGTGGTCGCGGACCGCGTCCAGGGCGTCGGCGAAGCGGACCAGATCAGCAACCGTCGTTGAAAGAACCTCGTCCCGCATCTTCTGGCGGTACTCGGGCGTCTGGTCGAGCAACTGGCGCTGCAGGGCGGTCATGCCCCTGGCATCCGGGAGAAGGTAGGCATCTAGTTCGCCGATGACGCCGATGATGGTCCGGCTCACTTCACTCTCGCTCAGGTCGTGCCCGCGCAGGAAGGCGCCGCTGGCATCATAGTTGGCCAGGGTGGCCAGCAGGTTCGGGTCGCGGTAGGAGACATAGGCGAATACCCCTGAGAGAGGGTCGAAGCGGCAGAATCCGCCGTAGGCGCCGCCCATCACCCGCACCCGCTCCCACAGGTGGGTGGTGCGCAGATACTTGCTCGCCACGAGCGCCGATCCGTGCAGGCCATAACCGTGCTCATACAGGTTCGCGCCTTTGCCGACGTAGTTGACCTGGCTGGGCAGGCTGAAGGCTTCGTTCACCCGCGGAAAGGTGTAGCGCTGGGCGGGGCGAGCATCCGGATGCGCCGGGATTGACGCCAGGAAGGCCTCGGCGGCCGGCTGGATGCGCCGCCAGTTCTGGGCGTCCAGGGTGACGTTTGCGACGAGCGAGGACCGATTGATGATTGCGGACTTGACTGCCGCAAGGCGGGCTTGCACGGCGGACCAGTCCGCGTCGATCTGAGCGGCCAACTCGCGCAGGAACAGAAGTTGGCCGAAGCCGCCGGTCATTTCGGACACCCAGTCAGCGGGGGTGAACTGGGCGCTCAATCGGTTGAGCGCGTAACCGTGGCCGCCGGGCAGCAAACTGCCTTCGGCGCCGGACTTCTCCTCCAACACAATCTGGCGGAAACGCTCGCGGTTGTCGACCCGGGATGTGAGCAGGACCTCGCGCAGAATGTCGAACATCGCCCCAGCCCGGTCAGGGGTGGCCTTTGCCCGCAAGATGACGCGCGACTCAGGCCGTTGCCCGCCGCGAACCGTGGCGTTCAGGGCCGACGCATGAATTCCCCCCGTATGGCGCCGGATACGCTGGGACAACTTGACGTAGTCCTCGGTTTCGGTTCCCATTTCGAGCAGCAGCCGGCCGAGCAGGCCGAGATACGGCACGTCGGCGGCCGGGACGAAGGCCGCGTCAAAGGCGAGGTCGATATAGGCGACGCCATTGGTAAACAGATTATGCTGGAAGATCGTCGCACCGTTCGCGGCCCCGAGTTCGCCTGGCACGGTCCGGATCGCGGGGTCAAGGTCGCTGCGCTTGAGGGTGGGGATCGAAGCGAGGGCTTCAGGGCTATCGGGTGTGCTCTGGCGCGCCTTGAGCGCGCGGGTGCTTTCGATCGTGGCCGCGAGCTCCGGTGCCGACATGCCGCTGCGGGCTTTGGCCAGGCGGTCCTTCTCGGCAGCGTCCTCGCGCTCGCGCAGGTTCGGATCGGGCCTCAGGAGCACGGTGACCCGGTGCGGGTTGTCGACCAGGCGGGTCTGGATCAAGTTCTCAAAGAAGCGCTCGCCGCGAGCCACGCTGTCCTGGATGGCCTTCAGAGGCGCCTCGTAGCGCAATGGTGCGAGCGGGTCACCGCCGTATAGCCACGTGCCGAGGGCGCCCACTGAAAGCGCCAGACCGCGCGGAAAACGGCCGGTGTTCTTTTCGCGCAGGCGGAATTCGTAGGTGTTCAGGGCCGCCTCGACCATTTCGCGCTCAATCCCGTCGCCGGCCAGCCGGGTCAAGGTGGACAGCATCAGCGCCTCGATGGCTTCAGCGTCGTCGGCCTTTGCGTTCTTCAAGCCAGTCCCAAAAAAGGTTTGCCGGAGCGAGTCCACAAAACCGTCCCCGGTGATGTCCTCGCCCATGCCGCTCTCGAGCAGCGCGCGCCGGAGCGGAGAAGCAGGCGTGTCGACCAGGATGTACTGGAGCATATTCAGGCCCAACATCGCGACCGCGTCATGGGTCTCGTCGGTCAACCAGTTCACGACGACATAGGCCCGGGCGCTGTCCTCGGTTTCTTCGCCCGCGTCATAGCCAAAGACGACGCGGCGGGGGGCGTCGAAGCGCGGTTGAAGGGGGATGTCGGCCTTGACCTCGGTCTTGTCAAACGCGCTGAGCCAATCGTCGAGAAGCGCGAGCCGGCGCTGGGGGTCATCATCGCCTGACATCCAGATACGCGCGTTGGAAGGGTGGTAAAAGTTCCGGTGAAAGGACTCGAACTGCTCCCAGGTGAGGTTTGGGATGACCCGCGGATCGCCACCGGAGTCGACGCCATACACGGTATCGGGAAAGAGGCATTCCATCGAATGCGAGCTGGCCAGGCTGTCGCCCGACGAGTAGTTGCCCTTCATCTCATTGAAGACCACGCCTTTGAAAATCATCTCGCCGCTCGCATCATCGAGCTCGTAGTGCCAGCCTTCCTGTTGAAGGGTGCCAGGCGTCAGGCGTGGGTAGAGAACCGCGTCGAGATAGACGTCGACGAGGTTGTAGTAGTCCTGGAGGTTGGCGCTGGCGACCGGGTAGATCGTCTTGTCCGGGTAGGTGGAGGCGTTGACGAAGGTCGCCAGGGAGCCCTTGAGCAG
>JBKJQK010000085.1:0-3373 GCA_046594095.1 Anaerolineae bacterium
ATAGTCAGCCCCTTCCCCGGTCTGAACCGCCCAGTCCACAAGCGCCGTTCGGCCTCCTTCGCGCATCTTCTGTTGTTGCGCGTCGAGCTGTTGCTGTGATGTCTCTTCCCACAGGAAACGCAGATCGCGGACCATCGGGACCAATCGCAAGCCGATGGCGCGGCCGGGCGAGACTTCCACCCATTCGCTTCTTCCAGCGAGCGAAGCGGCCCGTTGCGCCACGTATCGGGCAACTGGTGAATGGCTCAGGAAGCTGGTCGTGACGACATGGGGAATGGCAACTCCGTAGCGGCGGCTCGTCTGTAAGGTCTGGGCGAGGTGCAGTTCGAGAAACCGGCGGTGCCGGCCGGCCATCCGGCAGAACGGATGCAACGCTTTAACCACACCTGCGCCCTGTGTCCAGCGGCTGCCCGCGCCCGCCGCGAGCGAGATGGCCCCAACTTCGCCCGCAGCCAGGGCGCGCGCGCCGAGGCCGGCCAGATCAGGCGAGATCCCGCGCGCGGCGTAGATGACATCGGCCGGACGTACGTCCTCGACGCTTGCGTGGGCGGCAATGCGGTTGTGGGCCAGGCCGATCCGCCCGTGGCGCAAGTCGCCGCGAATCAGCTCGTGCTGGACGCGATCAAAGCCGTTGGCCGCCAGGTCGGACTCAAGCTCCGCCGGATAGCGCCGGCCCGAAGGCTCGGCTGGCCGGGACCCAATCGAAGCGCGCGGCAGTCGAATCCTCGCGTACGCCGGAGGAAAATCCGCAACCGTTACCTGGGCCGCCCGTGTGCCGTCGTGGTTAATGGCGAAGTCATAGACCACCGGTTCCATGGCGAACGGAAGCGAGTCCTCCAGTTCAGCTTTTGTGGCGCGAAGCGTCCTGGCCAGGAAGTCCTGGGCCTCCGCTTTGCGCTCTGGCGCGAAGATGAACCCCATCCCGCCGCCCGACATGCCGCCCAGCATCCAAAAGCCCCAGAAATCCGGTCCAAACGCCGCTTCGGAGCGGGCAATCAGGGTCTCGGTGTAGTGATTTGTCACCCACGGGATGATGGTTGTCAAGGGCCCCCGAAAATTACGGGTGGTGGCAGCCCCAATCGCCCGGGCATCCCGGCGGTTAAGCGCCTCGAGCACCTCGTCGAGGACCTTCTGCGCCTCCTGGCGGCCGGCCCATTCGGCCGCCCCGCGCAACAGGTACTTTTCAGTCACCATCTCCAGAATTGGGCCAACGTTCTGGGCCATCCCGCCATGAACCAGCACCAGGCTATCCTGCAGGACCTGATCGAGGGCGCGATCAGCGCGGGTTTTGCCAAAGTCCAGGAGCGTGTGTGTGGGGAGCAAACGGCCTTTGCTGATTCCGAACTCCGGGTCGCCAGGCGCCGCCCGCACACCCTCGATCAATTTAATGCCCGGCCACAAACCTCCGGAATCCTGCCAACCTCCTCCCGAGCCAGCCAGCCACTCACCCAGAATTGCCCGGGCGGCCACGAGCCGGCGCTCGGGCTCGCTCATACCCCCGTCCAGGGCGCTGATCTGGCCGGTCGCCCGCATGCAAACCGCGATGAGCGACGCAAGGAGCGTCGTCGAAACCGCCAGTCGCGAACCTTTCGGGATGTCGCGGACATGGCTGATCAGTTCAATGCCCCGGCCGGAGCCGGCCACTCGCGCCAGGGCATCGCTCAGCGCGACATCGCTTCCCTCAAGACTCGGCGGCACCAGGCCCGAAGCCACGACCGCGGCCTTGAGCAATCCAAGATAATCGCGGGCAAAATCGAACAGCTCGGAAAGGTCAGTGATGTCCGCAGTTGCGCCGAGATCGAGACTGGTCAGGCGCAGGACCGGCTCGTCAATTACCCGCAGAAAGACTTCGACCGGCGGCAACGGTTGGGCATCCCGGCCCCGAACCGCCAGATCAATGCTGACATTCAGGACACGGGCGCCCTCGGGATAGTCCATCCCGAGGAAGAAGATGTCGCTCCACCCGCAGTGGGTGAGATCCATCCGGACCGGGGTGCGCTCACGCAAGACGATGCGCGGATACGCCAGCAGTTCCGGACGGGCAACCAGCCGATGTGTCTGAGCCGCGGCCGTATCGAACATCCACGGGTTCCCCTCGAATGCGCGGACGCTGCGGCGGACCTGGTCGGCCAGCGTCTGGAAAGCCAGACCGCGATAGGCCTCGGCCAGGGCGCTGCTGATGGCCTCACCATCCCCATGCCGCCGGCGCTCAGCCAGAAACAGGTCGATCGCCGGGACGAATCGGCGCGCGAGCAGCTCGGAGTAGCCCGCAAATGGGATACGCCCCAACGGCCTCGTCTCGAGCGCGCGCGGGAGAAAGTAGCGATGTATGGCGTGCAGAAAGAGCTGGGCGCGCACCCGCTCATAGAGATTCGCCCCTGCGCGCCAGAAAGCGTCGAGGGCGTCGCATTCGGCGGCCAGTTCAGCGGCGCCCATGCCCGCGCACTCCGTCTCGAGTCCGGCGTCCCGAATGCGCGGTTCGCTCGCGGTGATGATCTCGGTCAGCCGGCCCATGCGGGCAATCCTACACGGTGCGCGGGCGGATCACTCGTGGCCCTCCAGGCCATGGCCGGGCTACCAGACGGCTGCATTCGCCCCATGAGGCAAGTGCGCGATTGCATCCGGAATGCCAATAACGGTGCGGGGCCGCGGCCTTCCCGACCATGGGCGGCCTCCCCGGCCACGGTCGGGCTAGGCCACCATCGCGCGCTGAGCAGCCTCGCCGAGGCCAAGATACATTTCGTCGAAGTACTGTGACACCATGCGCTGCGTGCTGAACTCAGGCGCGCAGGTGTAGATCGATTCCTTCACCCACTGCAGCCAGCGATGCGGAATGCCATCCTCATCGACATCGTAGTACAACGGAATAATCTCATTCTCAAGCGTGTCAAACAGCGACCGGGAATCGGCCACATCCTGCGCCTCGTCCGAGTCATAAGCCTGCTCGGTCCCGATCCGCCATCCATTTTTGCCATTCCAGGCCTCGGGCCACCAGCCATCCAGCACGCTGAAGTTGAGTGCGCCGTTCAGGGCCGCCTTCATCCCGCTCGTGCCGCTGGCCTCATGCGGCCGGCGCGGGGTATTCATCCACACGTCCACGCCGCGCACCAGCTGGCGGGCCACGTTCATGTCGTAGTCCTCAATGAAGACCATCCGGCCGGCGGTGTCGGCATTCTTGATCACGCGATACAGGTCCTGGATGAGGCGCTTTCCAGGCTCATCGCTAGGGTGTGACTTGCCCGCGTACAGAATGTGCACCGGCCGGGCCGGATCGGTGATCAGCCGGACCAGGCGCGGAATATCGCGCAGAATCATCGTCGCCCGCTTGTAGGTTGGGAAACGGCGGGCGAAGCCGATCATCAAGGCGCCGGGT
>JBKJQK010000200.1:0-3446 GCA_046594095.1 Anaerolineae bacterium
GCGCGGGCCGGCGCCCAGCGCGCATCCGCCCACCGACGTGTTCTGACGGACCGACTCGGCCGCCTCGCGCAGCGAGCACAGCCCATTCACCGCAAAGTCGTCGGTGAAGGTGTTCACGACGATCGGGCTGATCGCGGCTTCTGGCCCACCCGGCACCTCGAAAATTCCGGGCCACGCCGCGGCCGCCGGTCGGGCCATCAGACCCGACAGGGCAAGAACGAGGACAAGTCGGAGTCGGTTTATCTGATTCATCTACCTTTCCTGAATGCAGAATTCAGAATGCAGAATTCAGTATGCCGTTCTGCATTCTCCATTCTGCATTCCTACTGCCGCACCACAGGGATAAAGACTTTCTTCAACGGCTCGACGGTGTTCGTCTGCTTCCAGGACCACACGTAACTGGCCGGCATATACGCGCCTGCCGGCGTGTTGACCCCATCTTCCCCACCCATCAGTGTGGCGACATAGATGCCCGGCAGCATCGGCGCATTCGGGATGAAGCGCATCCCAACCACGTCGCCGTCGTTGAAGCCATACAACAGGCTGACCGTCCCGCTCACCACCGCATTGCCGTCATCGCGCAGTTCGAAGTAATCGGCCAGGCCCGATTTCTTGAGCGGCACGCTGAAGCTGGCCTGGATGGTCGTCACGTCACCAAAGAAGTCAGGCTCGGGAGAGACGGCCTCCGGGCTGAGCGGCCATGCGCTCGCGCTGACGATCGTCCAGGCGCTGAAGTTGCCACTTTCGTCGTAGGCGCGCACGCCCACCGAGATCGTCGTCCCATCGCTGATCCCCCACAGTTGGCCGTCGAACTGGGTCACGCTGGCGACGCCGTCTGCGGAATTGCGCATCGCCACGCTCTTCCCCAGCGCGAGGGCCGCCGGGCTGACTTCCTTCGCGCCCATGTCGCGAGTGTAGACGAAGGTCGCGGGGCTGGTCGCGGGCCCATAGCCAATCTCATATCCGGCCAGATCTTTCTCCGTGTTCGGATCCCAAAACAGCTGGATGCTGCGCGGGAGCGGCAGGACCGCGAGACCGGCCGGCGCGGCCGGGGCAAGATTGTCGGTGACCGTTAGATTTCGCGTGTCGTAGTAGGTGACCGGCGCGTTCTTGCCATCGTCGGCGGTCGCCACCCAGCGATACACCCCGCTCGGCACCTGGCCGCTCAACACCCAGGTGTAAGTCACTGTGCCCTGAGCGCTGGTGGTGAAGATCGGCGTAACGGCGCCCTCAACCAGGGTGTTGGTTGCGGTGTCCACCCGGCCATATCCATACGTCAGCGTCGCGGTTGGGCTGTCGGTGTCGGTCAAGATCATCGTCAGGGTGCTCGAGGTCAGTTGGCCGAACGACGACGCCGAGCCGGTCTTGACATGCTGGAGCTCGGGCGGCTTATTCCCGACATAGAAGACGATCGCGTAGTCGGCGGGCACGTTGTCGACATGCAGTATCCAGGTCGTCGCAGGCGCGTTCTTGATGACAAAACCGATGTCATTGCCCTGGGTGATCACCGGCGAGAAGTCTTCGTCATAGAAGATCGTCGTGCTGTTGTGGCTGGTGGCGGTGATCACGGAGACGCACCGCACGCCGCACGAGCGCACCAGGGAGAGCACCGGTGTGATGGGCGCCGTCCCGGTGTAGTGGATGCCGAAATACGCATCCGCCGGGTGGGGGACGGTGAGCGGCACCTGGATGCTAATCCGCGGCGCGTCGGCCGCGTCCGGCCCAAAGGTCGTCTTCATGGCGTATCCGGGCACGCCCTTTGAGGCCGCGGCCAGGACCGCGCCCCCGTTAACGAGCTGATAGTCGTCCAGGTTGTGGCCCATCGCCACAAAGTCCCCGCTGCCGAGCGTCTTGTTGAAGTTGACAAACAGCGAATAGTCAAAGCCGACGATCTCAAACGTGCCCTTCATCCCGGTCGTGTTCACACTGGTCCCGGGGACATTGAACTCACCGGCCGCGAAGGTGATCCCAGCCAGGGTGCGGGTCTTGCGCGGCAGCCCAAACCCGAATTGGCCCTTCTCCAGGCCGAAGTTGAGCGTCGCGAGGCCGGCGAACTTGCGCACGCCGTTGACCTTGCCGACCCGAATCTTGGCGTTGCCATGGAGGAACAGCGCGTCCACGTTGAACTCGGCGTAGAAGCCCTTTCCGCGCGGACACTGGCTGGCCGGCGTATTCGCGGGCGTGCCGGGCGGGCAGGCGTTGAAGCCCGCGCCCTCGCCGACCTGCATCTGGGCGCTCGCCACGTTGAAGATCAGGATTTTCAGTTGGGCGCCCAGGCTCATCGAGAACGGATCGGGCCGCACCAGCGCGTTGCCGGTCATCGACACGATCGGGATTCCGGCGCCGGTGGGCGGGATGCGGGCCGTGCTGTCAACTCCGATCCCCAGGGTGAAGGTGATCGCGCCGGTCTTGAAGTGAACGCCGCCCGTGAATTTGGTCAGCTCGACCCCGCTGCTGGCGATGGGGATGCCGGGATGCGCTTGAAAGGTCAACTGGGTGTCAACCTCGTCGATCTCATTCGTGCTCGGAATCGAGATGACGGTGGCCGCGACGCTGATGGACTTGTCGGCGCTGGGTTCCAGCCCGGGCATGCTGAGCTTGGCCCCGCCCACAAACTTGTAGGCCTTCACCTGCTGCCCGCCCACATTCACCATCTGGGTGCTGAAGCCGCCAGTGAAACCGCCAAAGGACATCCCGGCCACCTTGAGCGGCGGCAGGGTGATCGCGCCCCCGGTAATCGACACGTCGCCATTGCCGAGCATCTTGAACCCGTTGATGGTGATGCCTGGACCGCCGGTCGCCCCGCCCCCGCCGAAGTTGAGCGGGAGGGTGAGCGTGGTCTGGGCCACCTCGAACCCGCCGTCTCCAATCGGGCGGGCGCTGGCCAGCGCCAGCTTGAAGCCCGCCAGCTTGATCGAGAACGCGCTCAGCGACCCATCGATCCGCCGAAAACAGGGCGTGGGCGCGCCAGCCGCATTGCAGTCCGCCCGGACGTTCTTGCCGGCCCGGACGACGATGCTGACCGCCGGGTTGACGCTGTTGCCGTTTCCGTCTTTCGCCCCGCCTGGGAGCTTGATGTTGACATTGCCGGTGAAGGTCATGCTTACCGTGTTGCTGATGGAGCCAACGGTCCCGATGAACTGCGTGCCCGAAAACACGCCCGTGCTGATCGCCGGCGACTGGAGTGTCCCGCCGTTGAAGGCGAAGGTGAACTTCCTCAGTTTGTCGACCCCAAGCTTCAGACCGCTCAGACCGGCCTGGCTCTGACCGCCAAACTGGCTCGCCCACTGCAGCGTGACATTCTGGGCATTCAAGCCGTAGAAGTTGTTGGCCGGGTCACCCTGCAATTTAACGTTGGTCAGATTGAACTTGAGCGGGCCCATGTTTCCGATAAACGAGGCGATCCCGCCGTCGAAGTAGGGCTTGTGGACGGTCTGGCCGTCGAC
>JBKJQK010000044.1:0-3499 GCA_046594095.1 Anaerolineae bacterium
AAGCCGGTGAACCGCCAGGGACATCACAATTCCCACAGTTTTCCTTGCCTGCCGATCCCGAAGCCCAGCTTTATCAGCCATTCACGCTCGGGCGTGTCGCGCAGCAGTGGATTGGTGTGGTTCAGGTGCATGAGAGCGACTTCTGCGGATGTGCCGCGCAACCGCGCGACCGTGTCGGTGACCAGCGGGTGGGGAATCTTGCTCATGTCGCGGCCGGGCAGCTCCGCCCCGCTGAAGAAGGACGCATCCAGCAGGGCGACGTCCGACTCGTCGCAGACCGATCGGATGTCGCGCTCCCAGGCCTCCCAACGATCGATGTCGGGGCAGTAGAAGAGCGTCCGCCGCGGGCCGGCCACCCGGTAGGCGGCCGTATCACTAAACTCGGCTCGGTGCGGGACCAGCATCGGCGTCACCGACAGGTTCGGGCTCAATTGGAGCGGCGTCTCCGCAACCCATGGCTGGAGGTCGATGTTGCCGTTCTCGACGAGTTGCGACCACGGACCGTTGGAGTGCAGGTAGGCCGCCGCGCGGGCCGAGCACAGCACCGGCATTGACTTCGCGTTCAACGCTTCCTTGCCCAGTTGGGCCAGCCCGAGGTAATGGCCGATATGAATGTGGGTCAGCAGGATGCCGCGCAGCGGGCAGTCGGGGGCGAGTGAGCGCAGGGCGTCGTACTGGTCGCGAAAGTCCGGTGTCGCGTCGATGATCCAGCTCGCTTTAGCATCGGTGTCGATGAGCCCCAGGCTCACCACGCGCTGGCGCAATTTCGCGTTTGCGCGCGCGGCTGTGCAGGCCGCGCAGTCGCAGCCGATCTGCGGCACGCCCGCATCCTGGGCGATCCCGAGCAGCACGGATTCAATGCTCATGGCCTGGCCGCCTCGGTGATGACCTTGAGCAGCGACGTCTCGTCAAATGTGTCGAACCCGAGCTGCCAGATCATGATCCCCGATCCGCGCGCTTTGGCCAGGGCGACTTTCTGCCGCAGGGCCGGAGCGCCGTTGTAGAAGACAGGGAAGCCGGCGTACTCGATGCTATCCGCGTCGTGGGCTTCGGGCTTGGTCAACGCGAAGCGCGAGTAGGGGACATCGCCCGGGCGGGCATAGAAGGGCACCCCAAGCACACGCTTGGCCGCGGGCAGGCCGCGCCTCTCCCACGTGTCGAGGGCGGCTTCGGCGTAGCTGTAGGGTGAGTGGTCGGCGCCCTGGCCGCCGTCATAGGCCATGATGTTGACGAAGTCGGCGGCGGCGAGGGCGTCGGCGCGGATGCCGTCGGCGTTGCTGCCACGCGCGACCACGGCCATGGTCAATAGCTTGCCATCGGAATGCAGCACCGCCGCGAGCTCCCTCATCAACGCGCCGAAGTTGGCGGCCGAGTTGTTTGGGCTTGGGTCGGGGTCGGGATACTCCCAATCAATGTCGGCCCCGTCGAGCTGGAAGGCATCCACAAACGCGCGGACCTCCTTCACAAAGCGAGCCCGGCTCTCGGGTTTGGCGGCCATGGCCTCAAACTCGGCGTCGGTCCCCCAACCGCCGATCGAGATCAGCGTCTTGACCCCGCGCGCTTTCGCCTTGCCAACGATGTCCTTGAGTTTGAAGTCGTTGGCGATCCCGATCAACGCGCCGTCGGGCGCGGGCCGGGCGAAGGCGTAGTTGATGTGGGTGACGGCCGCGATCTGGGCAGGGGTCGGCATGAACGACGTGTCGACGACGTAGCCGACGATGCGGAAGGGCGGGGGTGCTGTGGTTGGGGTTGGAGCCGCCACGGCAGGTGCGGCCCCACAGGCGGCGCTGAGTGTTAACAAGACCAGGCCAAGCGCTGAGCGTCGTCGCATTCCGGGAGGATACACGACGCGGGATGGGCCGGTTTGGTCAGGTGGGTAAGTTGGGTAAGGTTGGTAACGTTGATAACGTTGATAACGTTGATAACGTTGATAACGTTGATAACGTTGATAACGTTGATGACGTTGGCGAGGTTGGCGAGGTTGGCGAGGTTGGTAACGTTACCAACCTTACCAACGTTACCAACTTTACCAACCCTGCCAACCCTGCCAACCCGGCAACCCTATTCCAGGTTCGGCGACAACCAGCGCTCGGCCTCGTCCAGCGTCCAGCCTTTGCGGGCGGCATAGTCGGCGAGTTGATCGCGACCGATCTTGCCCAGCCCGAAGTAGCGCGCCTGGGGATGGGCGAAATACCACCCGCTCACGCTGCTGGCTGGAAACATGGCGAAGTTCTCGGTTAGTTCGATCCCGGCGTTGGCCTCGGCCTTGAGCAACTGGAACAGCGTCCCCTTTTCGGTGTGGTCGGGACAGGCCGGGTAGCCCGGCGCCGGGCGGATGCCGCGGTATTTCTCGGCCACGAGATCGGCGTTGCTCAACGCCTCCGCCGCGCCATAGCCGAAGTCGTTGCGGGCCCGCTTGTGCAGGCGTTCGGCGAAGGCCTCAGCCAGCCGGTCGGCGATGGCCTCGACCAGAATCGCGTTGTAGTCATCATGGTCGGCCTTGAAGCGGGCGGCCATCTCGCGCACGCCGTGTCCGGCCGTGACCGCGAAGGCGCCCACGTAATCGGCCAACCCGGGCGGGGCGACGAAGTCAGCCAGGGCAAGGTTGGGCGTCGCCCGCCCGTTCTCGCCCCGGTCCATCTGCTGGCGCAAGGTATGGAGTATCGTCATGACCGTTGTGCGGGTCTCATCGGTGTAGACGGTGATGTCGTCGCCGGCGCTGTTGGCCGGCCAGAATCCATACACGCCGCGGGCCATCACGGGCGATCCGGCGCCCATATCGGCCAACTCGTCCAGCAGTCCGCGCGCGTCGTCATAAAGCTCGCGGGCCTGCTCACCGACGACCGGATCCTTGAGGATCTCGGGGAAGTGCCCGGCCATCTCCCAGGTCCGGAAGAAGGGTGTCCAGTCGATGTAGTCGGCCAGCTCCTTGATCGGCATGTTCTCGATGACGCGCCGGCCGGTGAAGGCGGGCCGGGCGATGTCCTCCACCTTCCACGTGATCGGCGCCCTGCGCCGGCGCGCCTCGGCCAGCGACAGCAAAGGCTTGCGATCTGAGCGATTCTTGAACTGCTCGCGCAACGCCGCCTGCTGTTCCAGATTGGTCTGGGAAAAAGCACCCTTCAAATCGGCGCTCAAGAGCGATCCAACCACACCCACCGCCCGCGAGGCGTCGATCACGTGGACGACCGGTTGGTCGTAGTGCGGGGCGATCTTGAGCGAAGTGTGGGCTTTGCTCGTTGTGGCGCCGCCGATCAGCAAGGGGATCGTCATTCGCTCGCGCTTCATCTCTTTGGCCACGTGGCTCATCTCATCCAGAGACGGGGTGATCAACCCGCTCAGGCCGATGATCGATGCGCCCACTTCGCGCGCTGTGCGCAGGATCTTCTCGGCAGGAACCATCACGCCCAGGTCGATGACGTCGTAGCCGTTGCAGCCCAGCACCACCCCGACGATGTTCTTGCCAATGTCGTGGACGTCGCCCTTTACCGTGGCCAGG
>JBKJQK010000218.1:0-3957 GCA_046594095.1 Anaerolineae bacterium
CCGCGCGCCCAAGCGGTTGCACGCTTCAATTGCCAGATCAATCCTCTTGTATGGGAGCAGGCGCGAGGCAATCAGGAAGTAACTACCGGCGGGAGCGCTCAAGTCGGGGGTGAAGCGATTGACATTGACAGGCGGGAAGATGACCCTTGAATCACGATCGTAGAGTTGCCGGATGCGGCGCTTAACGTCGGTCGAGATCGCGATGAAGGTATCAATCCGCTGGGCGGCCGCTCGCTCGAAGCGGCGGAGGGCGGCGTTTGCCGCGCGCAGGGCGGGCACCACGATGGCTGGAATACGTTCACGCGCGGCATACGCGTCGAATTCATAGATGAATCGGGTGGGCGTCAGGCAATAGCAAACGTGCCTGGCCACCGGATTTGCTCCCCGGGCCGCGAAACAAAAGGCGCTCTTGTTGCTCAGGATGAGGCCGTAGTCCGGCGCGATCCGCATCCGGGCGAACCCAAGCGCGTACAGCGGCATGTAAGGTTGATGATGCGTATGGATGCCCGGCATGCGATCCAGCCAGTTTGGACGGATATCCCACTTCTTCCACTCGGCCGGCATTCGGTCGCGGTCGTAGATCGACGTGTAAACCGGAGCTTCAGGGAAGATGCCTTTGAGACAGGTCAGCACATCCTCCGCCCCGCCAAGTTGGTTCAGCCAGTCATGGACAAGCGCAACACGATTCAAAGTCGTGAGATCATACCCGCACTGTTTTATAATCGGCCCCGTCCATCAAACAGAGGCAGCCATGAATTCAATGAAACTGGACCTATTCATCCACGACGAGATTCGCCATCAGGTGAGCGACATCCATCTGCGCGCGCTCGACGATTCACATGCCGCATTTGCGAGTGTTGATGTGGAGAGCCTGGCGCCCTGGTCGTTTGACCTATTGATGCTTAGCACGAGCCTGCGCGCATTTGCCTCCCGGTCCGATCGCGGTCCCGCGACAGATCTCGAATCGTCAGTTGCCAGCGCGGCGCTGTTTGCGGCGACTGCGGGCCCTAAGGAAGACGAGGACGATGATGATGAAGACGAGGACGATGACGACGATGATGTGAGCGAAGAACTTGAGGATGACGACGACGATGAAACTGAAGCGGACGAAGATGAAGCCGACGGTGTCGAAGTGTCCCTGGAGGATTTGGAGAAGGACGAGGACGACGACAAAGACCCCGCATCGGCGGATTTTGGCGCGATGGACGACGAAGAAGAGGAAGATGAGCTCGCCTGGGATGATGACGACGAGGAAGAAGACGACCTGTTTGAGGACGAGGACTAAGGCTGGACGCAACCTTGTTTCGTAAAACCACGCGCGGCCCAAAAGTGCCGCGCCTGGCCATTTTTCTTTCGGGCTGTCACTCAGAAACGTAGCGCAACGCAACCCGGGCGATATCGACTGCGGAATTCGGCCGGGCGAGCGAAGACGAGGCGGCGCGCAGGCCAATCAAGCGGGCCGGGTTGGCGAGCCACTGCCGGAGCGTCCGGGTCACCGAGAAGGGGGTCGGACACCATGCGCCCGCGCCCTGATTCACGACGTAGTCGACATTCCCATCTTCCTGCCCGGGCACTTTGTCAAAAAGCAAGATGGGCAATCCCGCAATGAATGCCTCGCTGATGGTGCCCGGTCCGGCTTTGCTGCATAGAATGTCGGCCGCGCCCATGAGTTCGGGCACATTATTGACAAATCCGAGCAACGTCATTGGTATGCGCGCGTTGATGAATTCCAGCTCGCCTTTGACCGCTCGATTGCGCCCGGTGACCACAACGAGCTGGATCGGCAAACCGCTGAATGCGACATCCCGCGCATTCGGGCCAAGGGTGCCCATGCCATCGCCGCCACTCATCATCAGGACCATCGGCAGATCCTCGCGCAACTTGAGCGCCGCGCGCGTCTCGGCCCGGTTTCCCATCCGCTCCCGGAAGTCCGGCCAAACGGGCTGACCACACACCGTAATGCGATCAGGCGGAACAAGGTTCTCAATGGCCTGTTTGCGGGCCTCATCGGTCGGCACGATGCAATGGTCAGTCAGCGGATTGAAATGGGCGACATGGCCCGAAACCAGGTCGGTGACGACATTGACGAACTTGGCCCGAGCGCCATTCCGTCGAATGGCATCCGGAACCGTGAGGTTATAGCCCGGGTGGCACGAAATGTAGAGTTCAGCCGGATAGGCGGCCAAAAACGCATCGGCAACCGGATCCGCCAAAGGCTCGAAGGCCCACCGCATCGCCACAACGCGGCGCCGGCCATTGGTGGCGTGAAAACCGAGGCCGTACGCCATCCGCCCGTAATTCACCCAAATGGGGTAGGTCTCCTCCGCGCCCTTGAAGGGAAACGGCAGCATGTCAAAAGCGTTGACAAGCCCAAGGTCGTGTTCGTCGCCCGACACGTTTCGGAGGCCCTGCAGAATCGCCTCAGCCGCGCTGCGATGGCCGCCACCCGTGTCGGCGTAGAGAATCCGAATCCGTTTTTTCATTTCGACTGCGCCAATTTGTCCTGTGCGTCTAGCCGCCGTTCGAATTCCCGGCGCGTCAGCATGACCCGCCGGCCGCATCCCAGGCATTTCAGACCGATATCCGCGCCCACGCGCGTGATTTCCCACGCGGAACTTCCGCACGGATGCTCCTTTTTGAGCCGAACAACCTGGCGAATCGTGACCGGCGTCAGGTGAAGATAGGCCACCCTGAGATTATAGTCACTCGCGACAGCTATAATTCTCTGCTTATGGGTGGTCCTTTAATCGGATTCATTCAGGCAGTTGGCGCCGGAAACTGGGATGCGGCGACGATCTACCTGGGTGTGGCCGTGGTTGTACTCCTGATCTGCTTTCCCTTTCACGAATTGGCCCACGCCGTAGCGGCCGACCGCCTGGGTGACGATACCCCGCGCATGGCGGGGCGTTTGACCCTGAATCCGGCCGCCCACCTAAGTCTCGCGGGGTCAGCCATGTTCCTCCTGTTCGGGTTTGGTTGGGCGACCACGCCGGTGAACCCGTCCAAACTCCGCGGTCAACAACATATCTCGCATGCACTGGTGGCGGTGGCTGGACCGGCCGCGAATCTGGCCATGGCCGTCATCATCGGCCTTGGAATTAGGTTTGCCTTCGCTTCCGGCGCAGACGCGGCGGCGACACCGGCCGCGCGCATCTTTACCCAAACCGCAATCCTGGCCGTATCCTTCAACGTGCTGCTGTGCTTGTTTAATCTGCTTCCGGTTCCGCCGCTGGATGGCTGGACGATTCTCAAGGGTCTCCTGCCGTTTCGTTGGCAGGGGGCACTGAGCGCCGTCGAGCGTTACCAGACCTACATCTTCCTGCTCCTGTTCGTAGCGGGAGGCTCGATACTCGGGCCGCTCATCCTTCGTCCGGCGCAGGATCTCACCCGCGCCATCATTGGCTTCTAGCGCGCTGCGCCAAACATCATGAACAAGAATCGCGTGACCATCATCGGGCTCGGACATCGCGGGCTGGCCATCGCCGCGGCGATCCGACCCGTCATCGAGGACATCGAGGTCGTCGGGCACGACAAGTCGGCCGAAGCGTCAAAGAACGCGGCGGATCTCAAGCTGGTTGACAAGACCGAATGGAATCTCCTGGCCGCCTGCGAGGGGGCGCGGCTGATCATCATTGCCATTCCGCAGTCAGGCCTTGAACAGACCTTGCGGGCCATCGGAGCTGAGGCGCAGCCGGGCGCCATCATCACCGAGCTCTGCCCAAACAAGGCGGCCAGTCTCGCCCTGGGGAAAATGCTTTCCGACGACATCATCTATATCGGAAGCGACCTCGTTTTCAACCCGGAGAAAGGCGCGCCGCAGAATGGCAAACCCGATTCCGGAGCATTGCGCGGCGCCGTGTGGACCATGTCGCCGCGACCCGGGACCTCGCCCGAGGGCGTGGACGCGTTGGTCGGAATCGTGAGCCAGATGGAGGCCTATCCGATCCTGATCGATCC
>JBKJQK010000231.1:0-5162 GCA_046594095.1 Anaerolineae bacterium
CACAAAACGCAGGGCGTCAGCGCCTGGGCAAAGCTGCCGTGCATGCCCTGGCCCAGCAGCGGCATCTCACCAAAGATCGATCCGGCCTCATAAAGATGCATGGTCAGCGCCCGCCCATCCGGGCTTAACTGAAACAGCTTTACCCGACCCTTTTTCAGAATATAGAGAACCTCGTCCGGATCGTCCGGCGCGCGAAAGATCGCGCCGGGCTCGATCTGTTTCATCGGCGCGGCACGGCCGAGTTCGGCCATCTCCTCGGCCGAAAGATCCTGGAAGATCTCGATCTCGGACAGGTAGCTTTGCTTTTGCGCGGCCAGCGCATCGTTCATGCTCATTTGCTTCCTCGTGAGACGGATTGGACTCCGCTCCATGCGCTGGCATCGTAGCGGACTTCGCCGCGATTGACTGTGAGCGGCGTCACACTTCACGCCGGGCGAAAGCCGGCCCCACGCAATTCGACTGAGCTAAACAGAAATCAGCAGCGAATGTGTTCTTGATCACAGACAACCTCAGCGATCCGGCTTAATCTCTGCGCGTTACCCAATTCCAGTTCCAGTTCAGGAGGCAAATACAGTGACAGCAACAGCAATGACCGGCGGGCAGAATGCAGCTTTGAGCAAGCGCGTGATCGCAGGGATTGTCGGCGGGCTCGCCGGCGGCGGCGTGTTCGGCATGATGATGGCGATCATGGGCATGTTGTCCACGATCGCGGGCATGGTGGGCAGCGGGTCGCCCGTCGTCGGGTTCCTCATCCACATGATGATCAGCGCCTTTATCGGCGCGGTCTTCGGCGTGGTCGTTGGAAACCGGGCCGACACCCTGGGCAAAGGCGCGCTGCTTGGGGTCACGAATGGCGTGGTGTGGTGGATCCTCGGGCCGATCATCATCATGCCAACTATGATGGGCATGGGCTTGCAGCTCGGCAGCATGTTCTCGGGTCCGAATCTGCTCAGCCTGATGGGCCACATGGTCTACGGCGTTATCGCGGGTCTTGGCTACGTCTGGCATCTCAACCGGAAGTAGCCGCCACGGCCGCGGCTTGAACCGCCCAAACTCACTCGGTCTCGCGCTCCTTCGAGCGCGAGACCTTTTTTATTGGCCAGCGCGGCTGGCCAATCGATATACCCCCGGGCGGCGAAACCCATCGCCAGGCCAAGGGCATACACCATGACTGCGCCTGTCACGAGCAGCGGTCGCGCCATGCGGATCAACGCCGCGAGCTTGATCATGATTGAACTCCGATGGAGAAGAAGGGCTCTGATCTAGGCTGCATTCAAGGACCAGTCGTAGGGATCGAACGAAACGCGAAGGCCCGGTCGTAAAACCAACGCGCGGTCCGCATCATCGATGAGATAGCGCGCGATAAAGGCAAGAACGGCGCGGCGTCCCAGAATCCCCATGGGTCCTCCGCCAAAATCGGGGGAATACCACTGGAAGATACGCGAGAGACAGACCCGGCCGTTTGCCCGATCGATCTCAACGCCGCCGCCATTGATAAAAGCCCGCGTCACCAGATCGAGCTGGTCATCGACGCGCGCAGGATCGTAGAAGTTGATCGGCGGGCAGGATCGGGAGGCGCAATTCATGGCGAAATGGACCCGCGGATCCCTCGGCAGAATGGAGAACGCGCGCCGGGGATCGTCACGCAGGAAGGGCGGCACGGGGATGGCCGGATGCGTGGCGTTGCCGCGCAGAATGCCATTTTCGATTTCAATCGACGAGTAGCGCCGGCCGCCGACAACATAGGCGGTCCGCCAGAAGAATCCGCGCGCTTCGTTGACAGTCTTGCGGACGCCGTAGGCAATCGCCCCATCAAGGATAAGGGCGTTGTACAGATTGAGCCAGAACGCCAGGCGATCCTCGTTTGAGCCCAGCGCGGCGGGGTCAAACCCGCTCAGATGCCGCGTAAAGTCGCGGTACTCCGCGTAAGCCGCGCTGCCTCGCAGTCGCGCGTAGTCCACCGTGCCCCGCTCGGCATCGATGGCTGCAACCTGCATGGCCCGCATCCGTCGAAACGCCTCTGAAACCAGAGCGCCGCCATTGTCGGCTCCGCTATCGCCGGGTTGACCGCCATTCAAAACGTCCGCCCTTATCCCGTAATGCCTGTCAATCCAGCGATGAACCAGGTGCAGGCGGTTCGGTTCGGGCGCATGGTTCAGCGTTGCCGGCGCCTTCTTTGGCCAGGGACTCGACGAGTTTTGGGTCATAGGTTGATTCGGCCTGTTTATTTCGTGGCCGCGCGACGCGCGCGAAAGCCCCGCACGGCCATAGACGCGGTGCGGGCGGAAAAACTTACCCTCCTCGTGCGCACAAGAGGCACGCTGGGAGGGCACGTGCTGCGCTTTGTTCGCCTGATCGCAAAAAAGGGGGACATAATGCCGGCCTTATGACGGCACGCAGTAATGCAGAATGGCTGGCCGACTTGCGCGCGGGTGGCGCGCCAGCCGAATCGGCTCTGGCTGATTTGCGCGCTGCCATTATTGGAGGGCTGCGGCACGCGCTGGTCACCTGGCTGCCGGCTACACACCCGAATTTCGCGGCTCTGACCGAAGACGCCGTCCAGGAAACGCTTGTTCGCGTGCTCAAGTCCCTCGACACCTTCGAAGACCGCAGTCTCTTTACGACCTGGGCTCACAAGATCGCGGTGAGGGTGGCTCTCACTGAGCTTCGGCGGCAGCGCTGGCGGGATAGCTCGCTGGACGAGATGCTCGATGGCGACTACGGTGATACTTCGCCAGGCTTCATGGCCGATCCGCATGCCGGGCCGCATCGGATTGCGGTGCAAACGAACCTGATGGCTCACTTGATGCGGGCAATGAAGGAGGAGCTTACCGAGCGCCAGTACACGGCCATGAAGGCCGTGGCCCTCATGGGCATGCCGGTCGAGGAAGTGGCGCGCAGGATGGGCACCGAACGGAACGCGCTTTACAAGCTGATGCACGATGCCCGGTTGCGCTTGAAACGCCGCCTCGAACGGGATGGGCTGACGCCAGCCGAGATCCTGGCCTCCTACGCGGAGAGGTAAGAAATGGAACGGCTGGCGCGTCGATACGCGCAGGGAGACCCATGAATCTTGTCCGGAAGCTTCAAGACAGCGCCCGAAAACTGATGCGGCGACGCGCGAACTCGCGCATGTCCGCAGGGATGGCCTCAGCCGAGACGATGCTGCGGATGGTGGCCCAGACTCGGGACGTGGAAATCGCTTGCGAAGAGGCGCACCGACTGCTCGATCAATTCGCCGACATGGTTGCGCGCGGCGAGGACGCGGCGGCGCTCATGCCCCTGGTTCAGCAACACCTGGAGATGTGCCCGGATTGCCGCGAAGAATACGAGGCCCTGATGCGCATCCTGCGCGCGCCGCAAGAGCCCGTGTGACAGAGCGCTTCGAGGCGATCCCTTACCTCACCACGGATCAAATGATCGAAGTCGATCGGGCCATGGTCGAGGACTATCGCATCGACCTCATCCAGATGATGGAGAACGCCGGGCGGGCTCTGGCCCAGCTCGCGCGAACGCGCTTCCTGGGTGGAGATCCGCGCGGCACGCGGGTTGTCGTTCTCGCCGGCACGGGCGGGAACGGCGGCGGCGCGCTCGTGGGCGCGCGCCGCCTGAGCGCCTGGGGTGCCGAAGTCAAAGTCTTCGCAAGCAAGGCGCCTGCCGCATTCAAGCCCGTGCCCGCGCGTCAGCTCGACATCCTTGGCCGGATGGGCGTGCCGACTGGCATGGCCAGCGACGGGGCGCATGCGGGCGTCACCGACCTGGTCATCGACGGCGAATTTGGCTATAGCCTGATGAACGCGCCGCGCGGCGGAGCAGCCGAATTGATCCGATGGGCCAACGCGCAAGCCGCGCCGGTGCTGGCGCTTGACACCCCATCCGGGCTGGACACGACCAGCGGTAAAGCCCACGATCCGGCCACTCGCGCGACGGCCACGATGACCCTGGCCCTACCGAAGGAAGGCGACTCGACGTGCCAGGCGAGGCCGAGTTGATCGGTCGCAATGTCCACTTCTGCGCCACATGCGACGGCGCTTTCTACAAAGACAAGGACGTGCTCTTGATTGGCGGCGGCAACAGCGCCTACGAGGAGGGTCTGTTTCTCGCCGATCGATTCGCTAAATCGGTCACCATCTTGGTCCGGGGCAAACAGACGCGCGCCAGCAAGATCATCCAGGAGCGGGTCGACAAGACCGGCAACATCACGGTTCTGACCGAACGCGCGGTGCAATCCTTTGGTGTTAACGAGGACAACCGCCTGAGCGGCGTCGTGGTCGACAATCTGGCAGATGGGTCGCGGGCCATTCTGGACGCGGATGGTGTGTTTGTATTCGTGGGCCTCACACCAAACACGGCCTTCCTGCCGCCCGAAATCAAACGGGACGCCTGGGGCTTCGTCGTGACCGACGCCTCGTTTCAGACGTCCGTCGTGGGGGTCTTCTCGGCCGGGGACGTGCGACAGGGCAGCACGAAACAGGCGGTGGCGGCCGCGGGCGAAGGCGCCACCGCCGCGATGATGATGAGCAAGTATCTGCAGTCCATAGGGGACATGAATTCGGTAAAAGAGATCGAGCGCGAAATCGAATAGGTCTGGCCCCGCAAGGATGCTCACACCCCTGCTCCTACGGCCGTTCCCGCCAAGCCTCCGATCCAGACATTCCGGCGATCACGAGATGCCGGAATGTCACTTTATGTCACCGCGATGCCGTCAGTAGATCTTCGGACATGGACGGAGAAGGCGCGCCCTCGCCGATCAGGTGTCAGTTGACCTGCGCCCGCCCGGCGAATCTGTTCGTGAATTCCACCTGGTATCGCCAGGCGAAATAAGACTCGGCTGATGGCGACACGGATGGCATAATCCAGCCTTGCGCGGCGACAGCGCGCTCATATGAACCTCAACCGCTTGAAGTGGGGCGCCGCGATCCTCATCTGCGCCTTCCTGCTCATCTTCGAATTCCTGCGGCACGTTGTGTCGCCGGAACTACTGCATCAGTTCCCGCTCTACGTCGCGTCGATCGTCCTGGTCTTCATCGCCATCATGGTCTTCAACCAGATGGTCTTTCGCCGGGTCGCCAGCGCGCAGCGCGCACTGGCCGAGCGCACGCGCGATCTCAACTTGCTCGTCGGGAGTTCTGGGAACGCCACCATCACCACCGCCCCGGATG
>JBKJQK010000259.1:0-4122 GCA_046594095.1 Anaerolineae bacterium
TGATAAAACCTGATCAAACCTGACTCCACCTGATCAATCATGCCAATAGACAACTATGCGCGCGTCGTATCGCTGCTTGATGACCAGATCGAAATGGCCGAAAAGGCCGTCCAGATGGTGATGAACCGAAGTCTTCGCGAACTCTGCGCGGATCTTGACGCCGCGGGAGCCGAAATGTCGGTTGAGGAGATCGCGGGGCTGATGCAGCTCGGCGCGATATGGGAGTCGGTCGAGGCTGGCGAAGCCGCGATGGTTGGGCTGGAAAGGTTGCGCGGCCAGGCCCATGAGGGCTTGCCCGGCGAGCCGCCCGTCCCGCCTGCGGCGTAGCCCGTTATGACCGCGCTCTCCGAGCCGCCTTCGTTGCGGCGTCTCTTCCGGCTCTGGCTGTCGATTGGCGCGCAGTCGTTTGGCGGCGGCGCCGCGACGTCGTATCTCATTCAACAGACGTTTGTCCAACGCTTGAAGGTCGTTGACCCCGAGGAATATGCCCAGCTCAGCGCAATGGTGCAACTCGTGCCGGGGATGAACCTGCTGGCGATGACGGCGCTCCTGGGCTGGCGCTTTCACCGGGCGCGTGGCGTTGCGGCATCGCTCCTGGGTTTGCTTGCGCCCAGCGTTTCCATCGCCCTCCTGATGAGCGCCACTTACCTGAGCGTTCAGAGCCTGCCCGTGACCCAGGCCGCGCTTAAGGGTGTGGTCCCGGCCATGGCTGGGGTCAGCCTGATGACGCTGTGGCGGACCACCCAGCCGGTGCTCGCCGCCCGGCGCCGGGAGGGGTATCTGGGGCTTGGATTGAGCATCGCCGTTGTTCTCGGCGGGGCGGCTGTGGCCCTGGCGCGCGAGGACTTCCCGGTGTTTGGGATCTACCTGGTTTCCGGGGCAATCCTGGCGGCCTGGTTCTGGATGCGCGAGCGGGCAGGGTAGGCAGGCATGGACTGGCTGACCTGGTTTCTGATCTTCCTCAAGTCGGTGTTGACCTCCACCGGGGGTTTCGGTCCGCTGCCCAGCCTGCGGGCCGATCTTGTCCCGCGCGGGTGGGCGACGGACACGCAATTTGCCGAAGCGCTGGCGGTGGGTCAGACCAGCCCGGGTCCCAACGGGTTATGGGTGGTGGTGTTGGGTTTCATGGTGGGAGGGATGACCGGCGCGGCAATTGCGCTGGTGGCGGTCACCCTGCCGCCACTGCTCGTCATCGTCGTTCAACGTGGTTTCGCGCGGGTGGGGCGGCACGCCCTCACCCGCGGTTTCCTGTCCGGCATGGCGCTTTCGATCGCCGGCGTTGGCGTGGTTGTGCTAGGGCGGATCGTCTTGCGCGACGGGGCGAGCGTCCAGGTCGCGCTCCTGACCGCCCTGGGCGCCGTCCTTGCCTGGCGCAAGGTGCCTGTGCTCTTGATCGTGATCGCCGCCGCTGGCGCAGGCGCGGCGATGGCCGGTTGATGGTCAATATCCGCCCAACGCTTTCAGCCTTTCAAGCACGCGCGGCCACACCTCGGTGTTGATGAGATGTTGGGGCTGCTTTCCCTCCAGGGTGTCGACAATCTGCTCCATGGCCCGAGTCTGAATCCGGCGCTTTCCAACAACGGTGGCCGAGGCGATGTGGGGGGTGATGAAGACGTCTTTGCGATGCACGAGGGGATTGTCCAGTTTGGGCGGTTCGGGATCGGTCACATCGAGGCCGGCCCCGCCCAGATGCCCGCTCTCGAGCGCGGCCAGTAGCGCCGCTTCGTCGACCAACCCGCCGCGGGCCGCATTCACCAGGAGGGCGCCGGGCTTCATAAGGCCGAATCGGGCGGCGTTCATCACCTTGCGGGTGTCGGGGATCAGCGGCAAATGCAGCGACACAATGTCGGCCTGCGGCAAGAGCGCTTCAATGCTGGCGACTCGCTTCACGCCAAGCGCGGTCGCGGCGGCCTCGGTGACGAACGGGTCGTAGGCCAGCACCTTCATCCCGAACGCCAGCGCATAACGGGCGACTGTTCCCCCAATCCGGCCGAGACCCACCAGCCCGAGGGTGGTTCCGTGCAGCTCGAGGCCGGGGTTGCTGCCGTAGTAGTCCGGCCCAACCTGGCCCTGATGGAGATCATCGTCAATCTGCTTGAGCCGCTTCGCGACCGCCATGAGCAGCGCCCAGGTGTGCTCAGCGGTCGAAATCGTCGGCCCGTCCGGAGTGTTGCAGACGGCGATCCCGCGCCGGGTCGCTTCGGCCACGTCGACGCCGTCATAGCCGATCCCGGTTCGGACGACGACCAGAAGATTGGGCGCCCGGTCGAACAGCGCGGCGTTGTAGCGGTAGCCCCCGGCCACTGCCGCCTGGGCCGGTCCAATTGCGGCGAGAGGATCATCGAGCGTGGAGACACCCGGGCCAAGCCGGCTGGCCACGCTGTCCAGCATCGCCATGATGTCGTCGGGAAGTGTCCGCTCGAACCAAACGTATTTCTTCATTTTTCTCCTTTTGGGGCGCTTCGATAGGATGGGTTGCGCGATATGTTACCGGGTGCCGCGCGGGACGCGGAAAACAGAGCTCAGCATGATCACGGAGGCGAGCAGATACAGCGAGCTTCCCAGGGCAAAAATCGCCGTGGGCGGCATGCCAAGGGTCGACAGCCACACGCCCAGCAGCGGGCCGATCAACCCGCGAATGCCAATCACGGTCCGGACCAGGACCGCGTACTCGTAGGTGCGCTCGTTCGGGGCCAATTCGATCGTGACCTGCTGGAAGGAGAGGTCGATCCCGGCCGAGCCGAGGCCCTGGGCGATCGAGGCGGGCAGAAGCATCCAGCCGCTGGTCGCAAACAAGTAGGCGGCCGGGATGATCGACATGACCGCAAACAGAATCCGGACGGTCCGCACGCCGCTGGTGCGGTCAATGACGTGGCCCCAGAGCAGATAGCCGCCCAGCCAGACGATTGACTGGACGGCCCCGAGCAAGCTGATGTCGGTGTAGGACAAATTCAGCCGGTTGACGATGACGGCCGGATAGAAGGCCGTCGGGATGAGTCCCCCGAAGCCGAACGAAATCACGGCCAGGAGGTAGAACCGGTAGCGCCGGTCTTCGCGAACAACGCGCCAGAGCGCCGCCAGCGCCCGCGACTCGGGGCGCGCCACCGGCGACTCCTCGATCCGGATATGGCTGAAAATCCAGGCTGAGAATATCGCGAGAAGTCCGCACACCGGAAAAAGAACGCTGTAGCCGGCCTTGTCAAGCACCCAGCCGCACAGGGGGGTGGCCGCAATCGAGCCGGCTGCCAGTCCGAGACGGACGAAGCCCATCGCCCGGCCGCGGATGTTGGCCGGATAGATTTGCTGGATGACCCGGGTGTAGGCCGCCGACGGAAATGACTCCAGGAAAAAGCCGGCCATGGTGAGGGCCAGAATCGCGGGCGCGGTAACAGCGATGCCGATCAACCCAAAAAAGGCTCGCCCGGCCGCCCAGACCCAGGCCAGAAAACGCTGGAGGTTGCGGGCCGGCATGAAGCGCGATGCGAACGGCACCAGGAAGAAGCCAATGTAGCTGGCCGACTGGTAGAGGGCAATGACGTTTGGGCCGGCATCGAGGCGCTGCAGGATGACGGGGATGAAGACGAGCGCGGCCTGATACGGCGCAAACGCAAGCGAACTCATCAGCTCGATGCGCATATTGCGCCGCACTGCGGGCGCGGCGGGACCCGCCAGGGCGCCCTCGATTCGAGAAAGCAATCTAGTTCAACCAGTCAGCGTATTTCTCGTGGATTGAGCGCTCGAACTCGGCATAGCGCGCCTCGGTAAAGCACTCGTATGGCGAGAGGAGACGCAACGGCATTTCGGGCATCCCGCCCACGCGCTTGATCATTTTGTCATACGCGCCATCGATCCGTTCCTCGCTGGTGAAGGGCGCGAATACGTCCTGGAACATCCGATGGAACGCGTGCTGCATTCCGAACAGCGCGTCAATCCGGCCTTCGACGCCGGCCTTGAATAGCGCCTGGGTCCGGGTGGGGAACATTGGGCCAAACGATGACAGCAGCGAACACGGCCCGAACTGGCTCCCGTGGCAGAAGTTCTCCTCGCCAAAAAAGTGCTGCAGATCAGGCGCATGCCGCATCAGGTCGGACGCGCGGGCCAGCCCGCCGGCCGTATTCTTGG
>JBKJQK010000018.1:0-4066 GCA_046594095.1 Anaerolineae bacterium
AATTACCTTTCCCAAATCGGGGGCGGTGGCGCCGGAAACGGGAAGTTCAGCGAACCCGTCGGCATCGACCTCGACGCCAGCGGAAATCTATATGTCGCGGATGTGTGGAACAAGCGGATCCAGGTGTTTGACAAGAACCTGAGCTTCGTGCGGACGTTCCCGGTGGATGCGTGGGTGAAGATGAAACCCGAAGAGCTCCAATCGGTCGAGAACAAGGCCTATCTGGCGATCAGCGGAAGCACGCTGTTTCTGACCAGTCCACGCGGGCACCAGGTGCTTGCCTATTCGCTTCTGGGCGCGCAGGTTGAGCTTCCTAACGTGTCGTTCGCCGATGCGGACCGCCCAACCGGGATTGCCGTCGCCAACGGGCGCCTGTATGTGACAAACGCAAATGGCGGGACCGTGCTTGAGTTCCCGCTCGAACCGAAGCTGCAATAGGCCGGATCTGAAGCGCCACCCGTAGTGCGGGCGCGTAATTGGAGCGACCGCCGATCTTCCAGTGGCGGTCGGCCTGGCCCCGCTATAATCTCGGGACGCCGGGGCGGTTAGCTCAGTTGGTCAGGGCGCTTGTTTTACACACAAGAGGTCACAGGTTCGAGCCCTGTACCGCCCATCCCACGCCGCAAAGCACGGCGAATCGTATCGTATTCGGCGCCCGGCCCAACGCGCCGGCCACGGCCGATCAGCCCCGGGTGCCATCGCCCAGCCGAACCACGCGTGAGCGGTCGGCGCTGATCCGCTCGGTTGCATTGCAGCTGTCAACGACCGAGCGAGCGTTTGCAACCACCAGGTTGTAGTCGACTGACTTATGTCCGGTGACGATGACAACACAATGCGCTTCACGGATCGTTTCGACTGAAAGCGGCAATGACACCAGCGAAGTCGTCTCTCGATGAAAGACGTCGCCGCCAAGGGTGAATCGCGCCACATACGGGTCGTGATAGCTGACCTCGGCACCGCGCTTCATGAGAAGTTCCATGACGCGTTCGGCCGGCGAGTTACGGGCGTCATCGACGTCGCGTTTGAAGGCCACGCCCAGGATCAGGATTTTCGCGCCTTTGATCGGCACGCTAATCGCGGACAGGGCCTCTTCGACAAGGCCGATGACATGGAACGGCATTGACTGGTTGACCTCGGCCGCCAGTTCAATAAACCGGGTATAGAAGTCGTACTCGCGAGCCTTCCATGACAGATAATACGGGTCAACGCCGATGCAATGGCCGCCCACACCCGCGCCGGGAGTAAAGGCCATGAAGCCATACGGCTTTGTGCGAGCCGCGCCAATGACTTCCCATACGTCAATATTCATCCGCTCGCACAACCGGGCAAGCTCATTCACCATGGCGATGTTGACCGAGCGAAAGATGTTCTCCAGCAGCTTGGTCATCTCCGCGGCCCGCGGAGAAGAGACCGGGTGAATCGGGGCGCCAATTGCGCTGAGCAAGATTGAGGCGCGCTCCGTCGCCGCGCGGGTCAACCCGCCCACTACTTTCGGTGTGTTTTGGACGGTAAAGTCACTGCGACCCGGATCGATACGTTCGGGCGAGAACGCGAGGTCAAAATCCACGCCTGCCTTGAGCCCACCGCGCTCAAGAATCGGCTGAACGATTTCTTCGGTCGTGCCTGGATAAGTGGTTGACTGGAGGACGATCATCTGCCCGCGCCGAAGCCGCGGCAGGATGGCCTCGGCGGCGCTTCGGATAAACGACAAATCCGGCGCGCGCATGGCGTCATAGGGCGTTGGGACGCAAATGAAGATGACGTCTGCCTCGCGAAGGGCGTCGTAACTTGCGCTGGCCGACAACATTCCCGACTTGGTCAATTGGCCGACTTCCGCCGATTCAACGTCGAGAATATAGCTTGTGCCCGCGTTAATGGCCGCGAGCTTTCGGGCGTCGATGTCCACCCCAATCGTCTTGCGCCCAGCCCTGGCAAAGGCCACCGCCAAGGGCAGGCCCACATAGCCCAGGCCGATTACGCCGACGACCCGGTCAGACCGGGCAAAAGTTGGTTGCGTCATTTGGATTTTGAGTTTTCAGGCGATTGTGATGGTAAAGCGCTGAGCGCAGGCTTCGACAGTGTTCCAGGTTCAGCGTGCTCAAGCTTCGGGGCCGGGGCCCCGATCGATGTAGGCAGACGCCAGGGGCCGAATTCCATGAACCACAGCATAAACAGGCCGGCTGCGGCGGGAATAACCGCAAGCAAGAGCGCCGCGGTTTCAGAGAACCGAGAAACGAGCACCGCAACGATGCCCAGAGCGAAGCAGGTGAGATACAGAACCAAAACCGCCTCGCGCTTTGAGAAACCATGCAGCGCCAGCCGATGCGAGGTGTGATCCTGGCCAGGCGTTGTCAACGGGTTCTTTCCTCGGCGCAGGCGTGAAATTGTCACCAGTGTCACGTCAAACACAGGAAGAGCCATCACGATCAGAGGGACAAGCCAGGACACCGCCGGTGTCTGAGCAAAGCGCAGACGAATTGCCACGCAGGCCAGAAAGAAGCCAAGGAACATGCTCCCGGAATCGCCCATGAACACCGAGGCCGGGTTGAGATTCCAAACCAGAAAGCCAATACAGGCGCCCAACAGGATTGCAGCGAGAGCGCCAATAAGCCATTGTCCGCTCAAAACCGCAAGCACCAGAAAAATCGCGCTGATCACCGCCGAAATCCCGGCAAGCAATCCATCCATATTGTCGAGGAAGTTCATCGCGTTCGTAATGCCGACGATCCAAACGACTGTAAGCGCCGCATCCAACCAATCGGTCTGGAACATGCGAATTCGAGTTCCGTTGTACCAAACAAACAGAGCCGCAGCAACCTGAGCCGCCAGGCGGAAGTAGGCGCTCAACGAAAACCGATCGTCCGCAAGGCCCAGAAACGAAATCAGCGCCGCCCCAATGAGGAGCGCGCCGGCCTCGGCGATCACGCCGTTGCCGCCCAACACGACAATGCCAACCATCACCGCCACAAAGATGGCGGTTCCGCCCATGCGCGGAACGGGCCGGGTATGAATATCCCGCGCGCGCGGATTCGCCATCATCCCCACATGTGGCGCCAGCCATTTGCTAATCGGCGTAAGCGCAATCGCAAGCACCAGCGCCCCCGCGATCAGAATGACAACAACTTGATCCTGCGGCATGACCCGTGATCCTGCCCGCTAGGGCGTCGCCGACAGGCTCGCCAAGAGGGTCTCGATGCCGACTCGTTGATCCGGTGGCGCAACGTCGCGCGCCCTTGTCGCCGCCTGTTTCGCAAGGTCCAACTTTCCAGTGTCGCGGTACCATATGGCGATGTTGCGCCAGGCTTCCCAATCCGCGGCATTGGGCTTGCCGCCCTTTGCATCTGACAGGTCCAACCATTTCGTTGTGGCGCGAATACCCAGCTCCGCATCTCCAACCTGCTGGGCGATGAAGGCAAGCGGCCGATAGGCCTGACTAATCATCGGCCCAGAAACTTCAATTCCGGCTTCAAATGTCTTCTGGGCCTCGCGAAGCCTCTCGGTATACGTGGCATCCAGCCCAGCCAGGCGGGTCTTGAGTTCGTCCACATTCACAATTGCGCCGGTCGTTGTCACTGCGCTCGCGCTGGCGATCTGGGCCCGCAAGGCCTGCCGCTGTGGGTCAATGCGGTTGGCCTCCTGCATGTTTAGGTCACCGAAATAGAGATAGGTTTGGTCGAACCTCTGATCGATCGACAACGAGCGCTGCAGTTTTTCGCGCGCGCCCACGAGATCGCCTACCGAGTACATCAGGAGTGTCCCCCACTCGTTCAGCAGCTGGGCATTGTTTGGGCTCAGATAGGTGGCAATCTGATATTCCTTACCCGACTGCGCAAACCGATCGCGCTTGGTATTCGCATCTGCCGAGATGTCCGCCGACTGGCGCCACATGCGGGCCAGGTTGGCGCTGTGGTCAGTATTGAGCGGGTTCAAGACGCGCGCCTCAGTCAGGATGCCGCAGGCGGCGGTGACCAGATCCTCCTTGGCCATTCGAGACGAGGGCAGCGGATTTGTCGTCGGATCGCGCCCCCAACCCTGAACACCATCGGCAAGGACCTTTCGCGAAGCG
>JBKJQK010000055.1:0-5922 GCA_046594095.1 Anaerolineae bacterium
GTAACGACCCCGCACACGGCGACCAGCCGGTTATAGGCGGCCCTGGGCGAGGGCAGGGATACCTGTTGCTCGAGGATGATCAGGATCAGGGTCGGGAAGCCCGTCGGGCGGTCCCACAACGGCGGCACGCCATACGCGTCGATCACCCGCCCGAGATCCGGGTCGCGGCGCCCCAGCGCGCGCGCGGCGCGGGCCAGGCCAGGGAGGGTGAGGGGGGCGGGCGCAGGCACGGCGCGCATTCTAGACTGAGGGCGGCGGACCGCCGACTGCGGCAGGTTCAGGCCGAGTTCCTTCATCGGTTTGCGGTCAACCGTCTGCCGTCCACGGTCAGGCGGTAATCCGCCCCGCTACAATCCACCCCCATGCCCACTCTCAAACTTGTGTCCTGGAACGTCAACGGCATTCGCGCTGCCGAGAAGAAAGGCTTCCTCGACTGGCTCGCCGCCAGCGACGCCGACGTCGTCGGCGTGCAGGAGACGAAGGCCAGCCCCGATCAACTTTCCGAACGCCTGCGCGTCCCGGCAGGCTATGCCAGCGCGTTCGCCTCGGCCGAAAAGAAGGGCTACAGCGGGGTCGGCACCTTCAGCCGGTTGCCCGTGCGCAAGACCATTGCTGGCCTCAGCGACGTACGCTTCGACCACGAGGGCCGCACCCTGATCACTGAGTTCGACCGTTTTGTCTTCTTCAACACCTACTACCCGAATGGCGGGCGCGGGCCGGAGTGGGTCCAGCACAAGCTCGCCTTCTACAAACGCTTCCTCGAGCTCGTCGGCGACTACATGCGCCAGGGCCGCTCGGTCATCGCGACGGGAGATGTCAACACCGCCTTCGCCGAGATCGATCTGGCCCGCCCAAAGGAGAACGCCAAAACCTCGGGATTCCTGCCCGAAGAGCGCGAAGGGATGGCCGAGTTCTTCAGTGTCGGGCTGATCGACACCTTCCGCCACAAGCGCCCTGAAGAAGTGAAATACAGTTGGTGGGATCAGCGCACCGGGGCGCGGGCCAAGGGCATCGGCTGGCGGCTGGACTATTTCTTTGTGTCGCCCGATCTCAAGGACGCTGTCGTCGACGCCGATATCCATGACGAGGTCATGGGCTCGGACCACTGCCCGGTCAGTTTGACCCTGAACGTCTGAGTAGAATCTCGCGCATGTCCTCATCGCTCGCTGCCCCGGCCGCCTGGCCGGGCGTCATCACCCATTACCGTGACCGCGTGCAGATCACCCGGGCGGTTCCGCCGGTCACCCTGCTCGAAGGCAACACGCCGCTCATCCCCGCGCCGGCGCTGGCCCGCGCGCTTGGCCAGGGCCGGGTTGAGTTTGCGCTCCACCTGAAATTCGAAGCGGCCAATCCGACCGGCTCATTCAAGGACCGCGGAATGACCGCCGCGATCACTCAGGCCGTCGCAGATGGGGCGAAGGCCGTCATCTGCGCCAGCACCGGCAACACCGCCGCCTCGGCCGCCGCCTACGCAGCCCGGGCCGGGCTGCAGTGCGTGGTGCTGGTGCCCGACGGCAAGATCGCGGCCGGTAAGCTGGCCGGCGCGCTGAGCTACGGCGCCCAGGTCATCGCCATCAATGGCAACTTCGACGACGGGCTGCGGATGGTCCGCGTGGCCGCCCAACGCGCGCCGATCGCCCTGGTCAACTCGATCAATCCGGCCCGCCTGCAAGGCCAGAAAACCGCCGCATTCGAAATCTGCGACGCGCTTGGAAGCGCTCCGGATTGGTTGGCTTTGCCCGTTGGAAACGCGGGCAATATCACCGCCTACTGGCTCGGCTTTACCGAGTATTTCAACGACGGCCTCATCGCCACCCGCCCGCGCGCGCTGGGCGCCCAAGCCGCCGGCAGCGCGCCGATCGTGCGCGGCAAGATCGTCGAACACCCCGAAACGCTGGCCACCGCGATCCGTATCGGCAACCCGGCCCGCTGGAACGAAGCCCTGATGGCGCTCGACGAATCCGATGGCGAGATCTGCGCGGTGAGCGACGACGAAATCCTGGCCGCCTACCGCCAGGTCGCCCGGCTCGAAGGCGTGTTCTGCGAGCCGTCGTCTGCGGCCGGGCTGGCCGGCATCGCCAAAGGCGTGCGCGAAGGCTGGCTCGATCTGGACGGCCAGAGGGTGGTGGCTGTCCTGACCGGCCACGGCCTCAAAGATCCGGACACCGCCATCAAGGGCGCCCCGCAGCCCGCCACCATCGAGCCGCGCATCGACGATCTGCTGGGCCTGCTCGCGCTGTGATGGCCAATCGAACCCTGCTTGCCCGCGTGCCGGCCACGTCAGCCAATCTCGGCCCGGGATTTGACTGCATGGGGGTGGCCCTCGACCTGTGGAATGAATTCGAGTTGCGGGCCGCGCCCGAGCGGGCCGACATCTCGGTCGTCGTGGAGGGCGAGGGCGTGGGCGCCATCCCCCTCGACGCGAGCAACATCGTGGCCGAGACGCTAATCGGCGAGTGGGCGCGGATGGGCCGGGCAGATTTGCTGCCGCGGATCGGCGCGGGCTACGCGCTGGTCTGCCGCAATCGGGTGCCCTGCGGGAGCGGGCTGGGGTCCAGCTCGACCGCCATCCTGGGTGGATTGCTGCTGGCCCAGGGCTGGGCGGCCCCGGAAACCAGGCCGTTTGATCTGGAAACCAGCCGGGCGGCCATTTTGTCACGCGCAGTCGAGATTGAGGGGCACGGCGACAATGTCGCGCCGGCGCTGCTGGGCGGGCTGATCGTTGTGACAAACGAGGACGGAGAGGTGCTCACCGACCGGCTCCCGATCGCGCCGATGCGGGTCGCGGTGTGCGTCCCCGACTTCAAGTTCCTGACCAGCGAGGCTCGGGCCGTCCTGCCCAAGACCTACTCGCGGGCCGACGCGATATTTAACATCGGCCGGGCGATGCTCGTCATCGAGGCGCTGCGCAACCACGACGACGCGCTGCTGGCCCGGGCGATGGGCGATCGCATCCACGAGCCGTATCGCCTGCCCCTCATCCCGGGCGCGGCGGCCGCCAAACTCGCCGCGTTGGACGCCGGCGCGATCGCCGTCACCCTGAGCGGGGCCGGGCCAGGCCTGCTCGCTGTCGCCCGCGACGGGCACGCGCAGATTGGCGCGGCCATGGTGGCCGCCTTTGCCGCAGCTGGTTTGAGCGCCCGGGCCTGGGCGCTGGATGTCAGTTCAATCGGGAGTTCGGTATTATGAAAAACCCAACCCAAAACGCGGCGTACGGCGGCGCCAGCTGGCGCGCGCGCCCAGTCCCTCAGTGACGAGATCGGCACGGTCTGTAGACAACGATTGGCATCAGGAACACCATGCGCATCACCGACATAAAGCCGCTCCCGGTCTGGGTGGGCAACCGCAACCAACTGGTCGTCAAGGTCGAGACCGACGCGGGAATTCACGGACTGGGCGAATCCGGGCTGAGCGGGCGCGAGCTGGCCGTGATCGGCGCGCTCAAGCATTTCCGCGAATTCCTGATCGGCAAGGACCCGCTGCAGATCGGTCGAATCTGGCAGGAGCTCTACCGCAGCCAGTATTTCGAGGGCGGGCGGGTCCTGCTGGCCGCTCAGAGCGCCATCGACATCGCCCTCTATGACATCCTGGGCAAGGCGCTGGGCGTGCCGGTGTATCAGTTGCTGGGCGGCAAGCAGCGCGACACGATCCCCTGTTTCGCGACGGCCGCCCAGGGGACCGGCGAGCAGATGCTCGAGAGCGTCAAGATGCTGGTCGCGCGCGGCTGGACGGTCATCCGCACGATGCCCGTCGCCCCCCATCCGCCCGAATCGCCGGACCTGTGGGAGCCGCGCGAGTCGATCGGCTACACGGCCCGCTGGATGACCAAGACCCGCGAGGAGGTCGGCCGGGATATAACGCTCGGAGTAGACTACCATCACCGCCTGTCGGTGGCCGAGGCGGCCTCGTTCTGCCAGCGCCTGCCAGCTGGCACGCTGGATTTCCTAGAGGAGCCGATCCGGGACGAGTCGCCCGGCGCCTACGCCGCGCTGCGCAAACAGACCGGCATTCCCTTTGCGATCGGCGAGGAGTTCTCGAGCAAGTGGCAATTCGCGCCGTATATCGAGCAACACCTGACCGACTTCGCCCGCATCGACGTGTGCAACGTCGGCGGCTTCACCGAAGCGATGAAGGTCGCCGGTTGGGCAGAGGCGCACTACATCGACGTGATGCCGCACAACCCGCTTGGACCGGTGTGCACGGCCGCGACGATCCATCTGGCCGCCGCGGTGGCCAACTTCGCCTGGCTCGAGGTCCGGGTGACCGAAAGCGAGAACCTGTACTACGGCCAGGACGGGGTCAACGCCGCCGACGCGCTGTTCCCGGTTCAGCCGCGCCTCGAGGGGCGCGCCTTCCCCGTGCCGACCGCGCCCGGTCTGGGCATCGACATCGATGAGAAGGCGGCAGCCGCGCACGAATGGAAGTTCTGGGAGGCGCCTCACTATCGGAGGCGGGATGGGTCGGTGACGAACTGGTGATCACCGATGCAGACGACAGATCGCTGGCGATTTGACCCCCTCGGCGAGGCGGCGGTGCTGGCCACCTACGCCGAGACGGACATGGACGCCGCCAACCGGGCCGCTGTGGCGCTGGCGGAGGCCATCACCCGCGCCGCGCTGCCCGGCGTCGGCGCAGTCGTGCCTGCCATCGACACGGTCCTGGTCGCGTTCGATCCGCTCCACATCTCCCGGGCCGAGGTCGAGGGCGTCTTGCGCGCGCTGACCGCGATTCCGCCCTCGGCAGAGTCGACGGGGCGCGACGTCGTCATCGCCGTCCGGTTTGGCGGAGCCGAAGGCCCGGACCTGCCCGAGGTGGCCGCGACGCTCGGTCTGTCCGAAACCGGTGTGATTCAGACGTTGTGCGAGCGGCCTATCCGGGTGTTGATGGTCGGCTACGCGCCGGGTTGGCCGTATCTCGGGCCATTGCCCGCGGCGCTGACCCTGCCCCGGCGCGCCACGCCCCGCGCGGCGATCCCGCCGGGGTCGGTCGCGATCGCGGCCGGAATGGCCGGCATTTACCCGGCGAGGCTCCCCGGCGGCTGGCATCTGATCGGCCGGACCGACGCGCTGATGTTCGACCCGTCGCGCGAGACGCCCTCGCTCCTGCGGGCCGGCGACCGGGTCCGCTTCCAACCCGCATGACCGTGCTTCGGGTGATCGCCCCGGGCGGGCTGGCCCTGATCCAGGATTTGGGCCGACCGGGCTACGACGCTCTGGGTGTGCCGCGGGCGGGGGCGATGGACAGCTTTGCCCTGCGCGCCGCGAATCTGCTGGTTGGCAATCCACCTGGCGCGGCCGCGCTTGAGTTGCTGGGCGGCGGGGCCGAGTTCGTGGCCGAGGCGATCAGCCTCTTTTCGGTCTGCGGGGCGGATCTCGAGGCGCGCCTGAATGGCGAGCGAATCGACCTGTGGCGGGCGAACCGGGCCAGGCCAGGCGCGCGGCTGAGCTTTGGCGGACGAAGCGGCGGCTGGGGGGCGCGGGCGTATCTGGCCCTGGCCGGCGGGGTCGATGCGCCGCTGCTGCTCGGCTCGCGCAGCGCCTACTTGTCCGGCGGATTTGGCCGGCCGCTGGGGATGGATGACTTGATCGTGGCCGGCCCGGCGCAGGCAGACCCTGACCGGATCGCCGGGCAGGGTTGGCCGGCCGCCCAACGGCCGGCATATGCCGGCGATGCGCCTTTGCGGGTCTTGCCCGGGCCGCACGCGAGTCTGCTCCCCGGCGCGTTTGCGTGGCTGCAGGGGGCGCGCTTCACGGTCAGCCCGACCTCGAACCGGCAGGGGCTGCGCCTGCTGGGCAGTGCCTTCCCGCATGGGCTGAGCCTGCCCTCGCTTGGGGTGCTGCCGGGGGCCATCCAGCTCCCGCCCGACGGCCAGCCCATCCTGCTCGGCGCCGATGCCCAGACCACGGGCGGGTATCCGCTGAT
>JBKJQK010000419.1:0-9760 GCA_046594095.1 Anaerolineae bacterium
TGGGTCTCTTCCTTGAGCCAGGACACACCCGGGATATCGAGCAATCGCGTTATGAGCGTGACCGACATTGGCGTGCCCACCGGCCCGACGTAGTCCTGAATCCAGACCGGCAGCCCGTCGGCGGCCGCCGCCACCGCCGCGTAGAAATCGTAGATCTCGTCGGCGGGCGGGTGCTTTACGTAGGGCGGCATGGCAATGATCGAATCCGCGCCAACCTTCGCCGCGTGCCGCGCGTACAGCGCGCTGGACTCGGTGCTGACGCCGGACACGCCGATGACGACCGGGATGCGGCCGGCGGCCTGGCTGACGAGGATCTCAGCCACCCGAAGGCGCTCTTCGTCGGTCAGAACAATGCCTTCGCTGGCATTGACCGGCGCGACGATACCGCCGGCGCCGCCCTCGACGCAGAACTCGACGCAGTTCTGCAGCGACACCTCGTCGATCGCGCCGGAGGCGCTGAAAGGCGTGGGCGGAATCGCGTACACGCCCCGAAATTGTTCCGGATGAGATCCGTTGTTCATGGTTGTTCCTTTGATTGATGCGTTCCGATCCTGGCCATCTGTCTCAGGCTTGGGCGCAGCAGCGTCATCGGCCATTGCGCGGTCACGCCGCCGTCAACGATGATGTCGATGCCGGTGACGAACGCGGCGTCGTCGCTGGCCAGGAAGGCGGCGACGGCTGCGACTTCGTCGGGTTGCCCGGGCCGCCGGAGCGGGGTGCTGTCGGATACGCCACGCGCTTCGTCCGCGTCGGACAGGATCTGCGCGTTCACGGCTTCCGTTGCGATGAAGCCCGGGCAGATGCTGTTGGCGCGGATCTTGTCGGGGCCGAACTCCACTGCCAGTTGGCGGGTCAGCCCGAGCACAGCCGCCTTGGCGGCGGCGTAGGCTGGACCGCCCGCCACCGGGTAATGCGCCTGCACCGAGCTGATGTTGACGATCGATCCGCCGCCCTGCCCGCGCATGCGCGGGATGGCCGCCCGGCAGGTGAAGAAAATGCCGTTCAGCGAGACGTCCAACGTGCGCGCCCAGTCGGACGTATCGAGGTCGGTCACTGATCGGCGGACTGCCGCGTAGGCGTTGTTGACCAGGATATCCAGGCGGCCAAAGCGGGCCGCGCAGTGCGCGACCGCGGCGTCGACCGCCGCCTCATCGCTCACATCTGCGACGATGATGTTGCAGCGTTCCGCGCCCAGTTCGCGTTGCAACGCGAGGGCGGCGGCTTCGTTGGTGTCCAGCACGGCCACCCGCGCGCCCTCCCGGCAGAAGCGCTCGGCAATGGCCCGGCCGATGCCGAGCGCGCCGCCGGTGACAAAAGCCACCTTACCGGCGAGCCGCGGCATCATCCACCATCCCGTAGAAGTCAAAGGCGGGCGCATAGCCGAGTGCGCGGCTGGCCTTCCCGATGCTGGTCTCGTAGCGATACGAAGCGGTGAAGAGGTTCACCCGCTGCACCGGCAGGCCGGTCTTGCCGGCCAGATATGGCAGCGCCTCCTCGAAGGCGAAGCTCCGGGCGGGCCCGATGTTGAATGTCTCGCCTTCGGCGGCTGGATGATGCAGGCCCAGGCCGACGCCTCGGGCCAGATCGCGCGCATCGCACATGCACATGCGATAAGGCGCGCCTGAAGGGTCGCAGCCGACGTAGTGTTGCTCATCCGCCGTCGCCACGGCCTCGAGCGCGGCGATGCTCTTCGCCACGTTCGGCGAATCTGGCAGCCCGCGCAACTGGCGCAGCTTTGCGTTCACGTAGAAGCGCGGGCCCGAGAAGAAGCTGTTGGGATCGAGCAGCTCGCTCGCGGCCTGGGTGTGCGCAAAACGTAGAATCGAAAACTTCAGACCGCGCCGCCCGAAGCTGCGCACGGCCTCCTCGCCCAGCAGCTTGGTCATGCCATAGGCGCTGGCCGGGCGGGTGGGATGTGTCTCGTCAATCGGCAGGAACTGCGGATCGAGCTCGGGATACACCTCGCCGCTGCTGGCGAACACAAAGCGCCCGATGCCCCGGGCCGCCGCCGCGCGGGCCAGATTGAAGGTGCCGCGCACGTTCGTCTCGAACATGGCCGCTTCGTCGCGCGGGTGCCAGCTCATCAGCGCGCCGAGGTGGGCGACTGCCTCGACCCCTTCCAGCGCGGCCTCGATCGCGGCTGGTGTCGCCAGATCGCCGTGGGCGAAGTCGTCAAGCTGCGCGCCGCCGGGCCGCAGATCGAAACCGCGCACCCAGTCGCCGCCCTCGCGCAACTGGCCCGCCACGATCGAACCTATCCGTCCACTCGAGCCGGTCAGCAGAATTTTCATGATGTCGCCCTCACCTGCCAGCGCCGAAGCTTGTCTTCGTCGATGTCGATCCCGAGCCCGGGCGTTTCGTCAAGCCGAATCGCGCCGCCCTCGAATTGGAATGGCCGCTTAAGAATGCCGTTGCCGATCGCGCTGGCATCCATCGGCCACTCGCACATGTTCAGGTTGGCGCCCGCCGCCGCCCATTGCAGCGAGGCGGCCATATAGATCGCGCTCCCGATGCTGATGTGAGGCGAGAACGGGATTCCGTAGGTGTCGGCCAGGTCGCTGATCCGTTTGCACTCGCTGATCCCGCCCGCGCGACCGACATCCGGGTTGATCGCGTCGACCGCCCCCGCGACGAAATAGTCGTTGAACTGCCAGCGGTTGAACAGGCACTCGCCGGCCACCACCCGGATTTGCAGCGATGCGGCCAGATCGGCGTAGCCGCGCCAATTCTCGGGCAGCAGGGGCTCCTCGAGCCAGTAGGCGCCCTCTTCTTCCATCATCCGGCCGGCCAGGCGGGCCTGGGCCAGGTCGTAGGCGCCGTTGACGTCGACGGCAATTCGCACATCCGGCCCCACGGCCTTGCGCAGTACGCGCAGCGAGTGGCGGTCCTGTTCGATGTCGATGCCGAGCTTGACCTTGAAGGCGCCGTAGCCCTGATCAACCAGGCTGCGCGCCAGATCGGCCAGACCCTGGTATCCGGCCTCGCCCGCGCGCGCATGCACGCGCGGCAGGGAGGAGGCATACACCGGGATGCGATCGCGCATGCGGCCGCCCAGCAGGGTCGAGATCGGCACGCCCAGGGCGCGCCCGGACAGATCCCACAGCGCAATATCGACGCCGCTGATGGCCTCGAGCAGAAAGCCGGTCGAATGGCCGCGCATCCGCATCGAGGAGTACATGTTCTCCCAAAGAGGCTGGATGTCGAGCGGGTCGCGGCCGAGCACGATCCCGGCCAGCAGCGCGTCGATGGTGGCCTTGGCCGCCTCGGGCGCGACCGGGGTGTGGGCCTCGCCCCAACCCACCAGACCGGTGTCGGTTTCAATTCGCACAACGACACAGGCCAGGTCGCGGGTGTAGATCGGGCGCAGGCGCCAGATCGGCGGGTATTCAGTCGTGATGTCGCCGGGGTGGCCATCGGGCAACCCGGGATGCTGGTTCGGATCAGCCATCCAATAGCCGGCGCCCCAATAGACCTTGTTGCTGTCGATCGGCGCGCGCACGATGAAGGATTCGATATGTTTGATCTTCATGATTGTCCCGCGGGGTCACACCTCGTACTGGCGGAGCTTTTCCTCATCGATCTCGATACCCAGCCCCGGACCCATGGGCACATGCAGGTAACCGTCCACCAACTTCAGCGGTTCGCGGGCGATTGCGTCGCCAATCGGGTTGGCCCCAAACCAGAACTCCATCACGGCCTGGTTGGGGAAGCTGGCCGCCAGATGCGCGCTGGCCGCGAACTGGATGATCGAACCGATGCTGACATGCGGCGTGGCGGCTTTGTGGAACGCGTCGGCCAACTCGGCGATGCGTCTGCATTCGGTGATGCCGCCGCTGCGGCAGACATCCGGCTGCACAACGTCGACGCCGCCCGCCAGTAGCAGATTGCGCACCTGCCAGCGGTTAAAAATCAGGTCGCTGGCGATCGGAATATCCAGCGCCCGGGCGAGCCGGGCATAGCCCTCGATATCCTCGGCCGGCAAGGGCGCTTCGAGCCAACCCACCTTGAGCTTTTCGAGCGCGCGGCCGACTTCGATCGCCTGCGGCACGTCGTACATCATGGCCGCGTCGGTGAAGATGGTGAAGTCTGGCCCAAAGGCATCCCGCAGGATCTCAATCGTGCGGATATCGCCCTGCGTGCTCAACCCAATGGCGACCTTGACTGCCTGGAAACCACGCCGTTTCACATCGGCGGCAGCGACCCGCAGGTTGTCCCAGGCCTCCTGCGGCGCGCCATGCCGGACTCCGGGGATGCCAGAGGCGTACAGCTTCACCCGATCGCGAAACGGCCCGCCCAGCAATTTGCAGATGGGCTGCCCGAGGGCCTTGCCCATGATGTCCCACAGGGCGATGTCGATGCCGCTGATGGACTCGATCCAGAAGCCCTGGGCGTGGCCTCGAATGCGCATCGCGCCATACATCCGATCCCATTGCAGGGCCGGGGTCAGCGCGTCCTGGCCAATCAGGATGCCGGCCAGCAACTCGCGAATGACGGTCGCGGTGATGTTCGGGGCGACCGGCGTTTTGGATTCGCCCCAGCCCACGATGCCGGTATCGGTGGTGATCTTGACCAGGGTGGTGTCGACCGAACGCGAGTAGGCTGCCCGGCTGCGCCACAGGTGCGGATACTCGCTGCGATCGTCGTCAGGGGGCAACCCGGCCGCGGCGGCCTTGGCGTCCTTGTTCTTGCCCCACGTCTGGTTGCCCCAGTAGACATCGCCCGGACGCATCGGGGCCCGGATGGGGATGGCTTCAACGCTTGCTATTTTCACGCTTGCTCCTGCCGCGCTGGCGCGGGGAAATATCATGTTGACCGGACACGCGCGTTTGTCTCCACACCGGTCAGCCTTTCAAACCGCCCAGGGCCAGCCCGCCCCGCAGATAGCGCTGCAGGGCGACGAACACGGCCAATGCCGGGATCGAGGCCATGACCGAAGCGGCCATCATCTGCTCGACGAGGACGGTGTACTCGCCAATAAAGGCATACAGTCCGAGCGAGACTACCCACTTGTCGGTGCTGCTGGTGAGCGCATAGGCCAGGATGTACTGGTTCCAACTCTCCAGGAACGCGAACAGGGCGGCTGCCACGATGCCGGGGATGGCGATCGGCACGGTCACCCGCAGAAACGCGCCAAAGCGAGTGCAGCCATCGACCATCGCCGACTCCTCGAAATCGCCGGGGATGCTCTTCAGATATCCCCACAGGATCCAGATCGTCTGCGGCATGAGGAAGGTGACGTAGGCGATGGTCACGCCGAGCAGGTTGTTGAGCAGGCCATACGCCCGGAAGACTAGAAACAACGGGATCAGGACCGATGTCGCCGGGAGGAGCTGGGTCAGCAGCACAAAGAAGATCATCGCCATGCGGCCGCGGAAGCGAAAACGGCTCATGCTGTAGGCGGCCAGCAGGGCGAGAGGTGTGACAAAAGCGGTGGACAGGACCGTGACCAGCAGGGTGTTGGCCGTCCACAGTAGCATTGGCTTTTGGAGGAGGACGTTGGCGTAGGCCTCAAGGCTGATCGAGCCCGGTATCAGCACCGTCGTTCTGGCCAGGCTGGAGCCTTCCGGAAGCCCGGAGGCCATCACCATCCAGTAGAACGGATAGAAGATGACGATCCCGATCGCGAAGGCGGCGAACATGACCAGCCCGCGTTGCAGCAGATCAACTTTCTTCCGGCTGGCGGCGAAGAGCGAAACGCTACTCTGGCTCATCACGGCCCCCCTGCAACAAACGGAAATAGGCAACCACCATCCCGGCGCTCAGGATGAACAGCAGGGTGGCGAGGGTCGAGCTCGGGCCGACCCGGAAGAAGCGAAAGGCTTCCTCATAGACAAACACCGAGAGCACCCGGGTGACGTCTCCCGGGCCGCCGGCGGTCATCACCCAGGCCACGGTGAAGAGCTTGAAGGCCGAGATCGTCACCAGAACGAGCGAAACGAAGCTGGTCGCGCTGATGCCGGGCAGGGTGATGTAGCGCAGCTTCCCCAGCCAGCCCGCGCCGTCGACCTCGGCGGCCTCGTACAGCTCCGGCGAGATGCTCTGCAGCGCGGCGAGGACCAGCAGGGTGGTGGTCGGAAACAAGCGCCAGGCGGTCACCAGAATGATGACCGGCATGGCCGTGCCACTCAGATACAGCCAAGCCACCCCGGTCTCGATCAGCCCAAGCTGCTTCAAAATCGCGTTGATCGGCCCGATCTGGGGGTTGAACATGACATACCAGATCAGGGTCGTGACCAGCCAGGGGGTGGCCCACGGGATGATGATCAGGGCGCGGGCCAGACCGCGTAACGGAAAGCGGACATTCAGCATCAGGGCCGTGCCCAAGCCCAGGCCGAAACTCAGCACGACCACCCCGACGGTGTACTGCAGCGTCACCCACAGCGATCGCCAGAAGGCGCTGTCGGTGAGGACATCCGCATAGTTCTGCAGACCCACGAAGGTCATCCGGTCCATGTTCAGCAGGTTGGCCTTGAAGAAACTCAGGGTCGCGCTGTAGAGCATGGGGTAGAGCACAACGGCGGCGATCACAAGCAGGGCCGGCGCGAGCAGCAGGTAGGGGAGAGCGCCGTGGGTCAGGCGTGAACGGTAGCGGCGGCGGGGAGGGGTGGCGCTCATGTAGATCTACTCAGTTGGGCGCCGCAGGTGCGCGACGCCTAACTGAGCAGCGATTAGGAGGATCCGCTCTACTTCTTGATGATTTTTTCGACTTCGGCCTGGGCTTCGTTCATGGCCTGTTCAACCGGCTTATTGTTGTAGAGTACTTCAACAAGCTTGGTGTTGATGACCTTCTGAACGTCGTTGTAGTAGATCTCCAGGCCGGGCGGCGCGACCGGGACGGCCTTCTTGAGTTCCTTGGCGTAGACATCAAACCAGGGGTTGGCCTTGAGGAAGCTGTCCGATACGGAGCCCTGCATCGGGAAGATGGTCCGGCTCTTTTCGACCCACAACTGGGCCCACCGGGGCGTCGTCAGCGACTTGATGTACTCGCAGGCCACCTTGTAGTTGGGCGACTTGGCGGCGATGCCGATCAGGTTGTTCACGCCACCGGTCGCCGCCTGCGTGTCGGTGGGGATCGGATAGATCTTGGTGTTGGGCAGGACGGCCGGACCGTCCTTCTCCAAAACCGCCCAGTACCACGCGCCGTCGATGCTCATGGCCGCCTTGCCCTGGTTAAACCAGGCATACTGCGCGGCCGCGTCCTTCACGCCCTGCGGGATTGTGCCGGCGTCAAACAGTTCCTTGAAGAAGGTGACGCCCTTGATGACCTCGGGCGAGGTCAGCGCGGGTTTGCCATTCTTTGAGTAGTGCCCGCCGTAGCCGGCGATGAAGACCAGGGCGCCCTCATACAGCCGCGAGTGAGCGACGGTGACCAGGACCAACCCGTATTGATCCTTGGCCTTGACCGTGAGCTTCTTCGCGGCGTCACGCAGCTCGGCGAAGTTGGTGGGAACCTTGACCCCGGCCTCGTCAAATAGCTTCTGATTGACGTACAGCTGCAGCGTGCGGGCCGACAGGTTCAGGGCGTACATCTTGCCGTCCTTGGCCGCGTATGTCTTCTGGTCCTGTATCTTGTCGGGAATGTCCGTCCCGGCGAAGCAGTCATTGAGCGGGGCAAGCACACCCTGGTCCATGTACTGGAAGACGTTGAAGCCGGTGACCTCGATCAGGTCGGGCGGCGTGCCGGCGGCGAGCTCGGTGTTCAGCTTGTCCCACAGATTGTCGATCGGGAAGGAGAATTTCTCGAATGACACGGTTGGATTCTTCTTCGCGAAGTCCTCAGTTGTCCCGTTCCAGAAATCCTTGTAGGCGGCGTCTTCCCATTGCCATGAGGCAAGGCGAAGCTTGACTGGGGCGGCTGGCTTGGGCGCCTCGACCTTGGTGGTGGCCGCAGGCGCGGGGGCTGGCGCAGGCGCGGCGCCCGCGCAGGCGGCCAGGACGGCCGCGACCAGCGATATCGATGTGAATCTGACCAAGCGTTGCTGTTTCATGTATCCTCCTGGGTGCGTATCTCCTCGAGCAGTGATTTTCGAGAGCGTTTCAAGTGCGCACGGATCGCGCTCTTTAGCAATTCAACATCACGAGCGGCCAGGGCGTTCACAATCGCCCGGTGTTCGTCGGCCTCCATGCTCGCCCGGTTCTTCCAAGTCGACGATCGGGCGTGGAGCAGCGCGATGTGGATGTGGGCGTGCAGTTGGCGATAGAAGGCGGCAAGCATCTGATTGCCGCTGAGTTCCACTAGGCGCTGGTGAAGTTCGGTGTTGCGGTGATAGTGCGAGGCGACATCGGGCGCGTGTTGGATGGCGTCGACCCGGGCGGACAGTTCATCGAGCAGCTCCGGGATTACGTTGTGGATGAGTGTGTCGGCGGCGAGCAATTCGAAAGCTTCGCGCAGGCTCAGCGCTTCCTTGAGCGAGCGGCGCGAGACCTGGGTGACAAACGTGCCGTTGCGGGGCAGGATCTGGACGAGTCCCTCGTTGGCGAGCAGCGACAATGCGTTCTTGACCGGGGTGGGGCTGACCTCGAGTTTGTCGGCCAGCCAATTCACATCGAGGCGATCTCCCGGGCGGAATGTGCCGTTTAGGATACGGGCGGTGATGGCCTCGTAGACCTGGTCGGTCAGTCGGCTGGCTTTGAGCGGCGAAATCTCAGAGGGGGCGACCTCAGTGACGGTCATTGGTATCTAATATATCAGACACCAGCTGCGTAGTCAAGCCCGAATTTCCCCTCAACCCGTCGCTAAACCAGTCCACCCTAACAGCCTGGAGATAAAGCCCTTCTTTGGGAGCCTTGGTACGCAGATTGGCTCAGCAACTCTCGGTGCGCTTGCGTCGTGTTGGCGACGACCAAGACGAGAATTGCGCGCCAGGCGCAGCGAAGAAAGAAAAAAGTAGGCAAAAGGGCCCCTTGCAGCACTCGCGGCTTTCCAACACCGGTCAACTTCCGCATCAAAAGCCCAAGATTGAAGCCGCCCGCCTGAACCAGAAGTCGCTTCAGGATGTTGTCGTGTTTTCGCAAGAAGGTACGCCGCATGCCGCCGGTCTCGTAGAGGTGGGCAAACGTGCGTTCGACGAGCTCACCCCGCGCGCGCCGTAGTACTTGGCCACGCAGGCCTCGGGTTCTGCGTCGATTAGCGTAGACCGGGGCCTGGGCATCCGGAGCCGCGGACCAATCACGCCGGCCACGATCTGGCTCCGAGACATACGATCGAATCTCGGCGGCCTGCAGGTCGATCATCGTCTGGTTGCTGTGATAGCCCTTGTCGGCAACGACTTCTTGGATTGCAGTGGGTTTGTCCATTCCCACTTGAGCCGCTTCGATCTGTTCAATCGCCGCGTCCAACGTCTCACCCAGCGTGATCGTGTCGCCTTCGCTTCCGCCATGGAGTGTCACCGCCACAATCGCCCCCGTATCCAGATCGACCGCGTGTTCTGCTTTGTGCGCAAGATGTGTGCTTCCATCTTTCATTTTGCTGACCTGGGCGTCGGGATCGTCCGGATGTTTCCATTCCGTATTTGAAGTGGTCTTCTTCTTCCGTTGGCGGTCAAAGCGCGCAAGCGCTGCGCGGGTTGGCGTTCTGATCCCCGACGCCTTCGCCAGCCGCTTCAGGAAGTCGATATATCCCTCCCCCGTATCGCGCCGGACGATACTCCGCATGGCCGCATTGGCTTCCAGGGTTGTCGCGTCAATCCCGATTGTCTTCCCCGTCAACAGATCCGCCGCCACCAGTTGCTTCTGAATCTACGTGAACACCGCTTGATTC
>JBKJQK010000539.1:0-3908 GCA_046594095.1 Anaerolineae bacterium
TTTGTCGATGAGAGCCATATGACCATTCCGCAGGTGAACGGGATGTACAACGGCGACCAGGCCCGCAAGTCGGTGCTGGTCGATTTCGGTTTCCGGCTGCCCAGCGCGCTTGACAATCGGCCCTTGAAATTCGCCGAATTTGAGGAGCGTTTCCGTCAGGCGGTGTTTGTCAGCGCGACGCCGGGTCCCTTTGAGCGCTCGCACAGCGCCGTGATCGCCGAACAAGTGATTCGGCCGACCGGTGTGGTTGATCCCGTCATCGAGGTCAAGCCGGCCAAGGGACAGGTCGACGACGTCATCGCCCAGATTCGCGAGCGAACGGCCCGCGGCGAGCGCGCGCTGGTCACCACCCTGACCAAACGCATGGCCGAGGATCTGACCAGTTATCTGCAGGACATCGGCATCCGGGTGCAATATCTTCACAGCGAGGTACAAACTGTGGAGCGGGTGGAAATCCTGCGCGATTTGCGGCGCGGCCACTACGACGTTGTGGGCGGCATCAACCTGTTGCGGGAGGGCCTGGACCTGCCCGAAGTGTCCCTCGTCGCCATCCTGGACGCGGACAAGGAAGGCTTCCTGCGCAGCGAGACTGCGCTCACCCAGACCGTTGGACGGGCCGCCCGGCATGTCAGCGGCAAAGTCATCATGTATGCCGATAAGATGACCGAATCGATGAAACGGGCCATCGACGAGACTGACCGGCGCCGCGAAAAGCAGGTTGCCCACAACCTCGCGCATGGCATTGAGCCACACTCGATCCAGAAGGCCATTCACGATTTGACCGAGCGGGTGCGCGTCCAGGAAGTCGGGCCGACCTATGCCGCGAACGCGGATGGGTCACGGGCGGTTCCCCTGTCTGAGCTTCCCAAGGACGAGGCGCAGGCGCTCCTGCTCGAGCTTGAAAAGCAGATGAAACAATTAGCCAAGGACCTCGAGTTCGAAAAGGCGGCCATGCTGCGCGACCAAATACTCGAGCTGCGCCAAAAGCTGATGGACATCGATGACAACACGCCTGAATGGGAGCGCTGGCGGAAGATGGGCAGCGCAGCGGCCCGAGACACACTCGCCGTCGAGACGGACACCGAGGTCGTGGCGTACCGGCAGGGCAAGCCGGCAAAGTCGCGGCCCGGCCCATCCCGGAGCCGCACCCGGAAGTAGCCCGGGCTTTCTCCTAACCATGCCCTCAGACGCCGCCGCTATAATCCCGCTCGAGGTAACGAATGGAAACAGCCGACAAGACAAACAGCGTTGACAACACTCCGGCCGCCCTGCCGGCCAATTTGGAATACGCGGCGCTTGAAGAAGCGACCCGGAATGCGCTGCGCGAGGTATATGACCCCGAACTGGGCATGAGTGTGGTGGAACTTGGCTTGATCCGCAAGTTCTCGTTCACCCCCGATACCGTAAATGTGACGATGATCTTGACGACGCCTTTTTGCCCGTATGGGCCGGCGCTTATCGAGCAAGTGCGCCAAAAATCTCAGGAAGCGGCCCAGCGAAAATCGAACGTCGAAATGGGGCTGGAAATGTGGGAACCCACCATGATGGAAGATCAGGCTGCCGCGAACTGGGGGCTGTACTACTAACGCCGCAACTCGCGTGATCGCATACGCCGCTCGGTCCGCCGGGCGGCGATTACGTTTTTCCGTCCCGAACGCGCGCCTAGATTCTCCCGTGGCGGGCATAGGCCCATAACCCGGCTGCTGCCCGAAACACAACGCACACCAACAGCCCAAGCTGAATCGAGAGTCCCAAGCTCACAAGGCCGGTCATTACCAGAGGCGCGGAGAAGATCGCCAGGTTGACCACGGTCGTGTGCAGAGGCACGTAATTCTCATAGTTGCCGGGGGGAGCCGTTTCGGTCAAGAGTCCAAAGGCAGTCACCTGAAAGAGCACGGTTGCGATCCCGTTGATTGCTCCGGCCACCCAGGTCACTGGAATTGAGCCACTCAGGGCCATCAGCAAGGCCTGGAACGCAAATACGGCTCCCGAAATTGCGAAAAGGCGCCCCATTCCAAGCGCCCGCACAATCCGCGGCGCGATCAGCCCGACGACGGCGATGGCCGCCCAAACCGCTGCGGTGTACCAGCCGAAGTCCGAATCAGTCGCTTGTAGGTCGCGGACGAGGCGCAGGGTTACCAGCGGCGCCGCGGCATTGATCGCAAAATGCATGGCGAACGTAACGAGGATATAACTCAGCGCCGGTCGATAAAGAAGCACCTCGCGCGAACTCAGCCGCGGCGCGTCGTTATTCGGCTCGACCGCGCTTCTCGGCGCCAGCCGCACCCGGGTTAGAAGGCCCGTATTCAGCGCCGTGAACAGGCCCGCGATCCCGCATACCACCGCATAGTTGAGGGGGATTGGCAACCGATCAAGCACCCATGCCAGGGCCGGCGTAAAGATCGCCATCGCCACCCCGAGCATCGTCCAGCGGGAGCTCACCAGATACGAGAGCCGGTCGCGATTGGTCATCCGCGGCATGAGCATCGCAAAGGTGACGTTCGCCAAACCGCCAAACAGGCTAAGCACCATTACCATGGCCGCGATGGCTTCTGCCCTGAGCGCGGGCAACAAGAGAAGCAGGGGAATCCACAACAACTGCGTCCGATGGATGATCATCGGCACAAGCAGGCGAGCTTTGTCGCTTAGTTTTCTGGCCGCCCACCAGCGTCCAAGCGCCGACGCAATCGCCAGGACGGCCGCTGAACCCGAGGTGATCGCGCCGAGAAGCAGCGGGCTCGCGTCAAGTCTTGCGGCAAGCACCGGCACATAGCTGGCCGTAATAATGATGAACGGCGCAGCGAAGAAGAGCTCAAACTGGCTGATCCGCTCGTTTCTAGACGCCTCAGCGGGCGTGAAAGGATGGGTGGCAGTCACGGTGCGGAGGCCGCCGGCGCCAAGACGAACTTCTCAAAGGCCTCGGCCGTCCACGGCAGGGCCGGTTTGAAGAAGTACTCGTAGATGGCTTGCGCATACACGCGGATTTCGTATTGAGCATCCTCGGCCATCCGCAGGCGCAAGAAATGCATCAGGTTATGCGCGTCGATCTTGCACACCCAGGTGTAGTACACGGCGAAACCGGGCAGAAATACACGGGCCATCTCGCGGGCGATGCCGGCGTCGATCGCCTTCCGATACAGCGCATAGCCCGCCTCGAAGTGCTCGAGAAGCGCGTCCGAAAAGGGCTGGCCCTCCTCAAGCGTGAGCGCGCCCAGAGACGCCTGTTTGTTGGAGGGCGACTGCTTACGCCATACGCCCGGCACATAAAAGTCGTTTTCTTCAAATGGCGTGTAGCGGCCGGACTGCGCGTTGAACTGCCAGGTGCGGTGGCGCACCCATTGCCACCAGGTGACGACGGGAGCGCGCACCCGGAACTTGAACTCGACCTGTTCAAAAGGGCTTGTGTGGCGGTCCTTCAGCAACCTGAACAGAAGCCGCTTGTCCTTCTCCTCGCCCTTGCTTTCGCCCATGAAGGAGACCCGCGCCGCGTTGACAATGGCGAGGTCGTCGCCCATCAGATCCTGAAGTTCAATCCAGCCTTTGTCGAGAACGGCGACACGCTTTCCGATCAGTTCCTGGGCCGCGGTGGCCGGATTTGATGCCATGCGCGCAATGGTATCATCCGCCGCCTCCGGACTGGTTTGCGTGGGTTTCGCAGGCGGGATATCCCGGTTTGATTATGCCAAAGGCCACAAGCCAAGACCCTGCGCTAGACCGGTTTCGCCGCGAGATCGACCCCGCCGAGGGCGACATCGATCTTGGCCAGGCATTTCTGGCGCTGGGCGCCTTTGAATACCCGCGGGCAACGCCGGCCGGGTATCTGCCGATGCTCGATACTCTGGCGACGCGGGCCGTTGCGCGATTCGGATCCCAGACGATTGACCCGCTTGAGCTGGCCGGCTTCTTGT
>JBKJQK010000112.1:0-3638 GCA_046594095.1 Anaerolineae bacterium
GCGCAGGTTGAGTGTGGTGGTGAGACCGACCTGCGACGCGAAGCTGACCAGGCGGATCTGGCCGTCGAAAACGGCGCCAACCGCCGTCACGGGGCCGGATGATGCTGTTATTCCTCCGTCGGCCGGCCCGTCCACCTTGACCCGGCCGGCGACAAAGCGCCGCTCGCCGCCCTCGAGGGTGAGGATCTCGGGCGGACCATACGGATCGCGCAAACCGATCCGGACCTCGGCCACGATCCCCCGGGCGCCCGGGTTGATGGGGATGAGGTAGTCGTCGCGAAAGAACGCGCCGGGAAGCCAGCGCAAGGTGCTGAAGCGGTTGGCATACGGCACGGCTTCGACCCGGCCCAGCACCTGGCCGCGGGCATCCACCACCTCGACGATGGCGCGCAAGCTCCGCCCGACCGGGCTGGTTGCCCCCCAGTACACGCTCACGGGCAGCAACCCGCCCGGCGCCACCGAGGGGGCGCCGTCGCGGCCGTCGCCGATAAAGGCGTGCAGGAAACGGACCTGGCCGCCAAAGATCACCCTCGACGGCGCCAGCCCAAATTCCGCCCGGACCTCGTCTTCGGTCAGCGCCCTGGGTGGCGCGTAAGCCGCCTGAATGACGGTGATGGGCGCAAGAAGCGAGATGACCAGACCGGTCGCCAGCATCAGCCCGCCCGCCGCGCGCGCCAGGCGGATCCGCCCGCCCATCAGCGCGCGAAGGCCGAGGGTGACAAAGGCCGCGCAGGCGGCGGCGGCCGGCATGAGCAAGCGCCCGTTTTCGGTGGCGGTGTGGGTCCGCATCCAGCCCACATAACCCGCCAGCAGGGCGCCCATCCATACCCCCAGAATCAGTACGCCGGGCTGGGCCGGAATGCGGCGCCGCGCGAAACCGATCAGCAGGCCCGCCAGCCCTCCGACGAGGGCCAGACCGAAAAAGACGTCATTCCAAACGGGCAGGGGTTGCCCGATGGCCAGATCTCCCCACATCGACTGGAGCCAGACCGGGATCCCCGCCACGATCTGAAACGCCGAAAGGGGCGCGTCGCGCAAGGTGATGGCGTTGGCCGCCTCCGCGCGCGCCCAGCCCAGCGGATCGCCATACAGAACCAGATTCCGGCCAAACCACAGCCCGCCGGCCAGAAAAAGGCCAACGAGCAGAGCCAGTCCCAGGCCGGGGATTCTGCGCCAGGGCGGGCCGGTATTCGGAGCGCCCGCCGTTCCCGCCCACACCCAGACCAGGGCTGGCGCGAGCAAGGCGATCCCGCCGACCTTGCACAGGGTGGCGATGGCGATGAGGGCGCCGGCCGCGGCGGCCCGGCCGCGGGTTGACGCCGGGCGCGAGACCATGAATGCGGTGGCGGCGGTCGCCGCGCAGGTTAGCGCGATGTCATTGCTGACACTGGCGCTCATGTTCAGGAACTTCGGGGTGAAGGCCAGCAGCGCGCCGGCAAACAAAGGCGCCCAGCGGCTGGCCGGCGCCAGCGCGCGAACGATCGCGATCAACCCCAGGATCGTCAAAGCGCCCAGGAGAGTGGAGAGGAGGCGGGCAATCCGCAGCGCGGCCAACAGGCCGGCAAAGCGCCCGGTCTCATCGGGGCCATGCTCGTATAGGTTCGTCACGCCCGGGACGGCGTACCAGTCCCGGTTTTGGCGGTCGACAAAGGCATCCAGATCGGTCAGGTCAAACGGCGCGATCACGCCGGCGAGCGCCAGATAGTAGAGTGGAGGCTGGAATGCCTCGTGCAATTTCTGGGCGCGGGCGCCGGTTTCGGGCTCGGGCAAAACCCGCTCCCGCGCAATTGTGGCCGCGTAATAGAAGTGCGAAGCCTCGTCGGGGGCTTCAAATGCGGGCAGGCTGAGGTTGTAGAGCGCCGCCAAGGCGATAAAGACAGCCACAAGCGCCGCGGTCAGCGCCCGCTGCGCGCGCATATCAGGCCCCGAACTTGGCCAGCCGCGCGGCGTGGGCAAGGGCGATCTGCATGATGTCGGCCGCCTTGATCGTGCCCAGGCCGCCATGCGCGCAGGCGCGCTCGCCAAAGCTGGGGCTGCGATCTCGCCGAACCGTGCCAGGCGCCCAAACCAGCAGCGGAACTGGATGCCACGAATGGCTCTTGAGCTGGCTGGGGGTGCTGTGATCGCCGGTCACGAGCAGCACGTCGGGTTTGAGGGCCAGGAGACCGGGCAGGGCGGCGTCGACCTCCTCGATGACCTTCATCTTGGCGTCGAAGTTGCCGTCCTCGCCGCGCGAGTCGGTGTATTTCACATGGATGAACAGGAAGTCGTAGTCCTTCCAGACCCGGGCGGCGGCCTCAAACTCCTCGGCGACCGAGTGCGAATGATGGTCGATCACATCCATTCCAACCAGCGAAGCGACACCTCGGTACATCGGGTAGATGGCGATGACGCCGGCCTTGAGGCCATACACGTCCTTGTATTTGGGCAACGCGGGATCGCTGGCAAAACCTCGCAGGGTCATTCCATTGGCCGGGTGGTCGCCGGCGATGACGGCGGTGGCCTGCTTGATCCAACTATTGAACAACGCGGCGGTCCGCCCCGCAGCCTCATCGCGGGCGATGGCGACCAGAGGAGGCACACCGGTGCGCTGCGGGTCGGTCTCGTCGATGTCGCCGCTCAAGCCGTCGCCGCGCAGGACGACGACGAAGCGGTAATCCTGGACCGGCTCGAGGAAGATTTCAACGCCATCGGCGACCTGGATGTTCGCGGCGTCGATCTTTTTGACGAGCTCAACGCACTTCTCGGTCGGGATGCGGCCGGCCCGCCGGTCGGTGATATTGCCCTGCCCATCCAACGAACAGAAGTTGCCGCGGGCGCACACATCCCGGTTAGTGAGCGGGAAACCGATGCCGACCGCCTCCAGAACGCCGCGGCCGATCTCATACTCGATCGGGTCGTAGCCGAACAGTCCAAGGTGGCCGGGCCCGCTCCCGCTGGTGATCCCGACCTCTACCGGGTAGTGCTGGCCGAGGCAACCCTCCTGGGCGAGACGATCCAGATTGGGCGTGAAGCCCGCCTCCAATTCCGTCCGGTCATCTGAGGCGCGGGGCAGCCCGCCGAGGCCATCCAGGACCAGCAGGACGATCTTTGTCTTTGCCGGCTGAATCAGTTCCTTGAGTAGTTTGAAATTGGCCATGCGCCGATTATCGCAGCAGCAAAGGCAGATATGCATAGACCGGCGGGGGCGTAATGGTGAACGCCAAAACGTTGCTGTCGCCGCCGCCCGGCCCCGGGGTATTGACGCTGACGCCGGCCGAACCCTCGAGAATCAGATCGGCCGCGCTGATGGTGGCAATCAAGCGTGTGGCGCTGATGTACTGGGTCGAGCGCGGCGCGTCGTTCCAGCGGGCCTGCGACTGCAGCGTGAAGTTGAAGCCTGACACGGTGACCGTTATCTGCGCGGCCGGACCGCGCGCAGCCGCCTTTGCGGGCGCCAGATCCGCGATCGAGGGCGCGGGCGCAAGATTTGGCGCGGTGATCTCGAACGCGAGCGCGTTGGAAGTCGTGCCGGTCACCTGCGGCAGGTTCAGGTTTAGCGATGGGGCGTTATCGACCGCGATCAAGAGCGTGCCCGCCTGTGATAGATCGCCGATCGAGAGCGTGGTCCGAAGCAACGTCCCGCTCAAGTAGGTGGT
>JBKJQK010000156.1:0-2675 GCA_046594095.1 Anaerolineae bacterium
CCCCAGCCCAACGGTATCGATCGACCCACTTGTGTCGACGCACACCAGGACGTTGATGCTCTCGCCCTCCAGCGCGTCCAAATACACGCCGCGCCCAACAAAGCGCCGGTCGAAGCCCGCGAAGTCAGTGGGTGTCTGGGTGAGATAGCGCCACAGGTGGGCGCGCCAGTCCAGCCGCGTCTGCGAAACATTGGCCAGCTCACGCTCGAGGCCGGCCGGCATCCGCCCCGACGCGGACGCCTGCGCGACGACGCGAGCCTGCTCGACCGCGTTTTGCCACTGCCGCCCTGCTTCGGTCTGGCGGGCTTCCTTGCCGGACTCGGGTTCGTCGCCGGGCGCGCCCGGGCCGGGCTTGCCTTCGACGTCCTTTGGCGGGCCCTCGAGCAAGTCGACCTGAACCATCTCGACGGGTACCTTCTCCGCTTCGCGCATCAGGAGTTCGTAGACTTCCTCGGTGCTCAGATGCTCGCGAGCCACGTCGCGCAGCCCGCCTTCGGGCAGCGAGAAGCCTTCGCGCAGGATCATCCCGTTAATGACAATGTCGGCGGCGATGTTCCACAGCTTGCCGTCGCGGCCCGCGCGGCGCGGCACATGCAGCAGCGCCGCGTGCAAGACTTCATGCAGCAGTAGGCCGTCCTGTTCAGGCGGCTTCAGCCCGTCCCAGAATTCCTCGTTGACGAAGATGGCTTTGCCGTCGGTCGCCGCGGTCGGCACGTCGGCGCTGGATTCGATCCGGGCATGCAGGGCCAGCGTGGCGAAGAAAGCGCTGTGGGCGCACACCCGCAACAGCGAGGCGCTAATCGCGCGCTGGAGTTTGGGATTGGGCTTCATCGCCGTTACTGCGACTTAGGCCGCCGACACAATCGCCTCGAACTGCTCAATCCAGACCGCCAGCTCAGGATCGGCCTCAATCAGCCCGAACAGTTTCTTGTGCTTGCGCTGCGCGCGCATGAGCCGGAAGAGATCGGACGCGCACAACTGGGCCCACTCGACCGATGCGACGCCGGTGAGCCACTTGAAGCCGTTGAAGGCCCGGCCGGGCGTGCCCGCCCGGGCGGTCAGCCCGACCACCGTTGCGTAGCGCATCGAAGGCTCCTCGGGGAAGCCCAGCCCTGCGCCGTTGCCGTCGAGCACCGCCTCGAGATCGGGCAGATCGCGATACACCGCGCAAAACGCATTGAACTCAACTGAGGTGGCCGCGCCAATGGCCGGGGCGGTGTCGGCGCCGATGGCGTGGAGCTGGCTGGCCATCGCCCATGAGCGCGGGGACGGCCATGCCGGCTGCTGCGGGTCGAGCTTGTGGAGCAGGGCCGGGCGGAAGGCCACAAAAGCGACGATCTGCTCATGGACGCCGGCCCGGAGGGCGTAGGCTTTGAAGCTCTCCAGGTCGGCGTGCACGTCCAAATGCAGGAAGCGGTTCGCCAGCGGAGCCGGCATGTCAAAGACAGCCGCCCGGTCTTCGCTCCGGTTGCCGGCTGCCCAGATGTACCAGCCCTCCGGCACGACGTAGTTGCCCACCCGCCGGTCGAGAATCAACTGCTGGGCCATCCCCTGCATGGTCGGCGGGGCCAGGTTGATCTCATCCAGGAACAGCACACCCTCGCCGCTGCGGGGCAGGAACTCGGGCGGATACCAGCGCGACACCCCATTCCGGGCCACCGGCAAGCCGCGCAAATCGGTCGGGGCAAGTTGCGACAGGCGCAGATCAATAAAGCCGATCTTGTGCGCGCTGGCCGACTGGGCGACGATGCTGCTCTTGCCGATCCCGGGCGGGCCCCAGATCATCAGGCTGAGTTTGACGCGGCGGCGGACGAGGGTGTCGAGGAAGGCGGCGAGGTCGGAGGGTTTCATGATGGGGGCTGGTGAAGCCATTAGCCATTAGCCATTAGCTGGTGATGACGCGTTGGGTGCACAGTGATATTACGCCGGGCATCTCTGATGTACTCAGCTATAGATGAGGCGACAATGCTAACAGCTAACAGCTAAAGGCTAATGGCTCATGGCTCATGTCTCCCCATCAGCTATCATTCCGCCCACATGAGCGCCATTACTATTTCCGGCCGTGTCACCCCCGAGTACGCCCAAATCTTGAGCGATGAAGCGCTTGCTTTTGTCGCCGCGCTGCAGCGTAACTTCAACGCCCGGCGCGAGGAACTTCTCGCCCGGCGCGCCGTGCGCCAGCGCGACATCGAGGCGGGGATCCCACTCGGATTCCTGCCTGAGACTGCCGGCGTCCGCGCTGCTGCGTGGAAGGTTGCCCCAACCCCCGACGATCTGCAGGACCGGCGGGTCGAGATCACCGGCCCGGTCGAGCGTAAGATGATGATCAACGCCCTGAACAGCGGCGCGCGGATGTTCATGGCCGATCTCGAGGACGCCAACTCTCCGACCTGGGATAACACCGTCCAGGGCCAGATCAACCTCATGGACGCGATTCGCCGGCGGATCGCCTTCGCCTCGCCGGAGGGCAAAGAATACCGGCTCAATGACAAGGTCGCCACGCTGCTGGTCCGCCCGCGCGGCTGGCACATGATTGAGAAGCACGCGGCGCTCGATGGCAAACCTGTCAGTGCCAGCCTGTTCGATTTCGGGCTGTATTTCTTTCACAACGCCAAAGAGCTGCTTGCCCGCGGCAGCGGCCCGTATTTCTATTTGCCCAAGATGGAGAGCCATCT
>JBKJQK010000220.1:0-8708 GCA_046594095.1 Anaerolineae bacterium
GCCGGTGACCGCCCACACGAGCGTGTCGGCGCTCACCCACACTGCCGCCGACTTGGTCAGGCTGCCCTTCGGCGCGCCGTCGGTGTTGACGATCAGCTTCTTGGTCGCCGCGTCAAAGCCGAAATAGATCTCCTGGCCGGCGTCCTTCACCTCGAAGGGAATCACGGCGCCGCCCTTGGCGCCATCCGCGCCGTAGAGGTCGCCGGCGCTCCCGTTTAGCGCCACGCGGGCGTCATACTTTCCGGGCGGTATCTTCGTCGTCACAAAGGCGGCCAGTCCGCTGAGTGCGGGATCGGACATGAAGCCGACCCGGCAGTCGGGATCGTTGTCGGCCTTGCAACCGGTCTTGCTCCGCCAGGAACCCACCACGATTGGAATCGCATAACGAACGCTATCGATGACCCAGTGGGTCTTGTGATCGTAGTAGAACGTAACCTTTTGGGCGACAGGGACTTTGAGGACGATGTTCGGGCCGCCGGCGTCGGCTCTGGCCCCGTAGTTTTCGGCCCAGCCATCGTTGAGGGCGACTTTGTACTCATAGTCGCCGGCCGGGAGGTCGAAGGCGCCCACCCACACGTCCGCGGCGGGATCGTAGGTCAGATACGTTTTAGCGCAGCCAGGTTGCCAATCGCCAGGACAACCGAGTTTTCCCTGGAGTGTGCCGGGGATGGTGACCGTCTTGGGCGGCGGGCTGTCGGCGGCGCGGGCGACGGGGGCGGCGATCTGCGAGGCGGGCAGCAGCAGGCCAAGCGCAAGCGCGGCGCGAGCAAGGCTGCGGCGGGCGGTCATAAACATGGCTCCTCCAGCGGTCGAATGGGCGATACGGGGATTATCGCCGCATGCATCAACCCGATGGCGCTGGACAGGGCTACCGGGCCATCCATTTGGGACTGCGCGATAATGACATCAAGATGTCTGTTACGGTGAGCGATGAGCATGTTTTGGCCTGGCGGCAGCGGGCGGAGCGAGAGGCGCGCGCCGATACCCGTGCGGCGCGCGCCGCGCGCGAGGCGCTGCCGCGCCTTGTGGCGCGATTGAAGGACGAATACTCGGCCACCCGCATCATCCTCTTTGGCTCGCTGGCGCGCGGTCGTTTTCATTCCGGCTCCGACATCGACCTGGCCGTGGAGGGGGTTGCGTCTGAAGCCTTCTTCTATGCGCTCGCCGATCTCCGCGCCTTGTCGCCCTGCCCGATTGACCTCAAGCCGCTCGAATCCCTGGAACCCCATTTCAAGAACCGGGTACTGTCGACCGGGGAGGTCCTTGGATGAGCGGTATGTCCTCAGATCGCCTGCTGGATGTCGCGAACGACATCGACCTTGAACTCGCGCGGCTGGAGCGCCTCGCCAACGAGATCCTCCTCGTGAAGGCCGAGGCGGATCGGCAGCCTGATCTTGCGCGATGGCTGAACGAAAGCATCGCGCTCAAGTTGCACAACTTCTATACAGGCTGCGAACGAATCTTCCAGATCATCGCGACGGAATTGAATGGCGGACTCCCGGCAGGTGGCGATTGGCATGTGCGGCTGATCGAGCGCATGGCCAGCGCCCGGGATCGTCGTATCGCGGTTATTGCGCCTGAGACGGCGCGCGCCCTTCAACTGCTGCTCGGATTCCGGCACGTCGTTCGGAATGTGTATGGATTTGAACTCGATCCTGCTCGCCTGACACGTCTCGTCGAGGGTCTTCCCGAAACGCATTCAGCCATGCGACGTGATTTGCTGCGATTCACCGCGTGGTTGCGCCAACTCGCGTCGGTCGAATAGGCCGCCCGCGCCGCCTACTTTGGCGGGTAGTCGTCGCCCAGAATCACCAGGGCGTCCATTGGGTTCGATGGCTCGAGCTTCGACACGATTGCGCTGAACGGGACGCCGAGCGCCGCCGCCAGTTGCTGGATATAGTTCTTGCGCCCGTGATAGTCGATGATGACCGTCTTCTTGTAGTCGACGGTGGCGTTCTCCACCCGCGCAACGGTGAATCCTTTGGTCAGGAGAAAGGCCTGCGCCGTCGCGGCCAGGCCCTTGGTCTGGGTGCCGTTCTGGATCACGAGTTTGCCGGCTTCAGGGGTTCCGGCCGGTACGGCCTCGGGCGGAGGCGGGTTATAGAGCCGGTCGCGCAACTCCCGGATCTTGTCGCGATTGGGGATCAGAACGCTCGCGCCCTGGGGGGTGGTCCAGTATTGAGTCGCCGCCTCGTCGATCGAGACCCGCGATATTTTCTCCGGCGGGATGTCGCGGGCCAGGTTGGCAAGTTGGGCCAACTCGAGCGGGCTGAGATTGCTCACCAGCGAGTCGCGCAGGGTCTGATAGATCTGCGGCGCCTGGGGCAGGAGTTTGATGAGCGCGCCGGATTCGAGGGCCTTGTCGCGCAAGGCGAGGACGACCTGCTGCTGGCGCCGCATCCGGAAGAAGTCGCTGCTCCCGTGCCGGGTCCGGGCGTATTTCAGGGCCGTGGCTCCATCGAGATGCTGCCAGCCCGCCTTGAGCTTGAATGGGTCGTAGCCGAAGAAGAAGTCCGGATACGACAGGTCGTTGATATCCTCTTCGTTGTACACGTCGATTCCGCCCAGCAGGTCAACGATCTTGATGACGGCGTTGAAGTTTAACCGGACGTAATACTGAACCGGGACGCCGAAGTTGTACTCGACGGTCTGCATGGCGTATTTGGGGCCACCCAGAGCGTGCGCGATGTTGATTCGATCCTGGGTGTTTCGGTTCGGGAGCGGCACATACAGGTCGCGCGGAATGCTCAACATCCCGGCCGTCTTTGCGACGGGATCGAGGGTGAGCAGGATCATGGTGTCCGAGCGGGCGACGTTGGGGTCTTCCTTTGGGCGCTGGTCGATCCCAAGCACCAGAACATTAATTCGATCGGTGCCGCGCCAGGCGCTGAGCTGACTCAGGCTGAGCGAGCCTGGCGGCGCAGGGGTGGCGCCCGCTGACGCGCTCGCGGCCGGACGGCCAAAGATCGAGCCCAGCGCCGTAAATGCCACAAACCCGACCGCGGGAATGGTGATGGCAGCCAGCATGATCGCCGCGATCACAATGATGCGGTTTGGGTTGCGGGGCTTCTTGGGCGGCGGGCCCATACCGACATTCATACAGGGGAGATCCTCATCTGGCCGTCTTTAGGCCCTTTCCGGGCCAGGCGCAAGGGCGCTCTGCGCTTCCGACGCGGTATGCAGCGATCCGGTGGCGATGATAACGTCTCCGGAGGATGCCGATGATAGCGCGGTCCGGACCGCCATTCCCGCCGGAACGACAACGGATGCCGGGCGGTTGCCCGCTATCTCTGTCCACAACCTGGCTAACTGGGCGGCCGGGACGGCCCGGTGGTAGTCCGGCTGGGTGAGAATCACGTCGTCGGCAAAGCCAGCCACAGCGCGCAGAATGTTGCGGACATCCTTATCGCGCAGAACGCCGACCACGACCCGCAAGATTTGTTCGGGAAAATACTGCCGGAGTGACGCGCCCAGTTGCTCCATCGAATAGGGCGTGTGGGCGCCGTCGGCGATCACCATCGGGGCGTGACGAAGAACCTCGAAACGGGCCGGCCAGGTCGCCCGCGCAAAACCTGTCCGGATCGCGGCGGGAGTCAACCGGTCATAGCCGCGTTCGCGCAGTGCGTCGAGCGCGCCCAGCGCCGCCGCCGCATTCTGGAGCTGATAGGCGCCGAGCAGGGGGATGGTTAGCGGCAGATTTGGCCAGGCCCGGGTGACGAAGGTCTGCCCGATTCGGCGCGGCCCCAGTGAGACGCTTCGTGTGGCACAGCCCCAGGCCACTTCGGCGAAGCGCAGGGGCGCCCCAATCGCGCCGGCGGCTTGGCGCAGCGCCGCGGCGCCCTCGGTCGATTGAGCGGCGGAGATCCCCACGCCCGTCGCGCGCAGGATGCCGGCCTTTTCATGGGCAATGGCGGCCACCGTATCGCCCAGCATCTGGGTGTGCTCGAGGCTGATGTTGGTGACGACCGACACCATCGGCTCGGACAGGTTCACTGCGTCGAGGCGCCCTCCGATCCCGATTTCCATGATCGCGATGTCGGCCCCTGCCTGCTCAAACCAGCGATAGGCCATGGCGGTGTAGGCCTCAAAGCGGGTGGGCGGGCCGAGCTCCGGCCGATCCCAGTTCGCGGCGATGTCGCAGACTTGCTTTGTCAGTTGGACGAACACAGCCTCCGGCATTTCGGCCAGCGCGCCGGCTGGATTTGAGAGGCGAAAGCGTTCGACCGGGCTGCGCAGATGCGGGCCGGTGAACGCGCCGGTCCGGTAGCCGGCCGCCGCCAGGGCGTGGGCGATCAGCATCACGGTGCTGCCCTTGCCCTTTGAGCCCGTCACCAACGCGCACTTTTGCGTGAGCGCCGGCGCGGCGCCCATCCGCTCGAGCATCCGCCTCGCGCGCGGGATGCCGTGCTCGAACGCGTAGACGGCCGTGTGGCCCGGGGCATCCAGCGCCTCGAGGCTTCGAGCCGCCTCGGCGAAGGTCATCTCGCTCATCAGATCCTATACCGGGGGCCAGGGCACGCTGCGCTCATACCGATTTGGGCTTGGGAAGCACTTGATCTCGAGCAGGCCTCCAATCCGCCGGTCGAGGGCGTCGATCTCACCCCGATCCAGTAACTGGCGGAAGGCCTTTCCAAGCGGCTGGCCGGGCGCGAGACGGGCTTGCAGGGCGCCTAGATCATCGAGCACCGCCTCGGGGATGGGCTGCCGGGCAAAATCCCAAATCACGGTCCGCAGCTTGTAATCGGTGTTGAAACAAATGCCGTGATCGATGGCCCAGACGTGCCCATCGCGATCGAGAACGCAGTGCCCGCTCTTGCGGTCCGCGTTATTGGTGATCAGGTCAAATACGGCGACCCGCATGAGTTGGTCGGCCAGCTCGGGCCGGTCGCGGAACTTCAAATAGTGCTGGTCCGGATCGTTGTCGATATACAACTGAACGGACCCGAAGCCTTGAGTGCCGTCGCGCAGGACTGTGGGCGGGACGAGGTCCCAGCCCAGGGTGTCACTAACGACATACGCGGCGTACTCGCGCAGGCACAGGGTGCCTTCCGGGAAATCCCAGAGCGGGGCCTCTCCCTGGCGCGGCTTGTATACCGCATAGAGCTCGAGCTTGTCGCCCGCGTCGTCGGTGTAGCGCTGGTCGGTTAGCTTGACCAGGAAGGTGTAGTTTGAACCCCATGGCAGGAGCCCCATCGACTCCATTACGCCGTTGGCAAGCAAATCGAGCGCGTCCTTCAGGGTCAGGCTAGCCATCGGCGCGTTTGGGCGGATTGAACGTGCGCTCAGGCGAAAACGATCTCGTCGGAATGACCATTCCGGCGCGGGCAGAAGCCGTGACCTTCGCCGTCGAGGTCCATCGGTTTGCCGCACAGAGGGCAGACAGGCCGGCCGCGCAAGACGACCTCCATCCCCTGCCGGGCGAGGGCGTCCATCTGGGCGCGGGTGCCAAACAGGCGGGCAACCGTGGTGTTTTCTTCGTCTTCGTCGGCGGAGAGCTCGCGGGCGACGATGACGATCAGATCGCGGTCCTCATCGTAGCCGAGGCCGATCTGGCCGACCCTGAACTCGGGCACAATCGGCTCTTCGAGATCCATGTCTGCCGTGATCTGCATAAAGTTGGCGCCCTTGGGAAACTTCTGGCGCAGCTCGTCGAGCATCTGCTGGAGCACATTGCATAGCTCGCGTATCTGTTCTTTTTCGCACAGCAAGGTCACCAGGTCGCGGCCTTTGCGGGCCTGGGCATAAAAGGTGCGGTTGCCCGGTTCTCCGACCGCATTTACGGTGATGCGCTGCGCGGGATTGATCTCGATAACACGGCCCATGTGCTGTAAAAACTCCAAGATGATTGTACACGCGGGCGCCTCATCGGCATAATAGCCGGGATGAAGTGTTGGGCAATTCTCAGAGGTGTCGGCGCGCTGGTTATGGTGGGCGCGCTCGTGGCATGCGGGCCGTCTGAGGCGATGCCTGGAGCGTATTCGATTGTCATTTTGCCCACCCGTACGCCGCGCGTTGCGCCGGTCGTCACCCCGGGTCCGACCCCGACCGTGTTCGGCACCCCGATTCCGCCGCCCGCGCCGCCCCAGGCGACCCTGCTGCCGGGTCAACAGCCGGGGCGCTGCAACCTGATTGAGCTGCTGGCGACCTGGCACATCTCATCCGGCTGCAGCGTGACCGAGAGCGAAACCTCGGCGGCCGGCCCGATGATGTGCCAGATTCAGCGCGGCTCGTGCGCGTTTGGCCAGTTGATCGATGACCGCGACCCGGCGATCCGTTTCTTTCGCGAGGAACCTCTGCCCTTTGGCGACGAAGACAGCCTCATGCACCCGGCCATGCTGTCGCCCCTCACCAAACTGCGCGATTTGGTCGCGCGCGAGTGGGGCGGTCGGTATGATCTGCTCGTGACGGACACCTACGACTCGCGTGGCGACCACGACGAGGCTCAACCGCTCCTGGCCCTGAAATACTCGCTGCACTTCGAAGGCCGCTCGATCGATTTCGTGACGTGGCCGGTTGAGCCCGCTCGCTATGGGAGACTGTGCGCGCTAGCGCTCGACGCGGGCTTCGACTGGGTCCAAAATGAGACCGATCACTGTCACGCCTCGCTCCGCGCGAAGAGCCTGTGCGAGGTGTGTTCGCCGCGGTGATAACGTTGATAACGTTACCAACGTTACCAACCCTAGATAGGAGAACCGTATGCGCAAAAACAAATTTCGTGAGATGTTGAAGGCCGGCAAACCTACCCTGGGCACCCGGACAACCAGCGTTTGGCCTGAGTTGGTCGAAGTGATCGGCCACACCGGGGCGTTTGACTATGTCGAGTTCCTGGCCGAGTACGGCGACTACGACCTGCATGACCTGGAGAATTACGCCCGGGCGGTCGAGCTCTTCGACATGGCCTGCATCATCAAGCCCGATCAGCAGACGCAGGGCTGGGTGGCCCAGCGGTCGATCGGGGCCGGGTTTCAGGGGATCAATTTTGTGGACTGCCGGTCTGTGGCCGATGCTGAGGAGTGCGTGCGCCTGGTGCGCCCCGACGCGCCCGAAGACGGCGGGCTCAACAGCGCGGCGCCGCGCCGCTTCGCGCTCATGGGCGATGCCGGTTCGGCCGATTACGTCCAGGCCCTGCGCGATGTGGTTGTAATGATCATGATTGAGAAGAAGGGGGCGGTCGAGCACCTCGAGGAAGTCCTGTCCGTGCCTGGGATCGACATGATTCAGTGGGGACCCACCGATTACTCGATGAGCATCGGCCGGGCTGGGGACCGCAACCATCCCGAGGTCAAGGCGGCAGAGAAGAGAGTCTTTGAGACCGCGCTCCGGATGGGCGTCCAACCGCGGGCCGAGATCATGACGGCCGACGACGCCAAGCGCTTTCTGGATATGGGCGTGCGCCACTTCAGCCTGGGCACGGATATCTACATCCTGCACAATTATCTGAAGAAGAACGGCGACGATCTGCGCAAGGCGCTGGAGGGGTAGGGCCCGTCGCCGTTTACGTTCCCATCGACGTTCACGTTTACGTCGACGTAGCCGTTAACGCAAACGGGAACGTAAACGCAAACGTAGGCGTAAACGTCGACGGGAACGTAAACGGGCACGAAGACGTTGACGCAAACGTGAACGGGGACGTTTACGTAAACGGGAACGGGGACGTGAACGGCTATGCGGTCGTTGCGGGGCTACCGGCCACCGTCGACCGAAAGCGTCTGCCCGGTGACCCAGGCTGCGGCGTCGGAGGCGAAGAACAGCACCGTATTTGCGATGTCCTCGGGCGAGCCGAGACGGCGCAGGGCGATACCCTCGACCAGCGCGCGCTGGCCGGCCTCGCCGTAGCTCTGCCACTGCTTCTCGCTGGCCGGGTTGGAGCGCACAAACCCCGGGGCGACGCAGTTCACGGTGATGCCAAACGGGCCCAGCTCATGCGCGAGCTGGCGGGTGAGGGCGATCTGGGCTGCCTTGGATGAGGCATAGGCCTGGATGCCGGTCAGGGTGATGCCCAGCCCGGCCCCGCTCGAGATATTCACGATTCGCCCGCGCCCGGCCATCTTCATGGCCGGCGCGGCGGCCTGGGCAAACCAAAACACCGCATTGACATTGACATCGAAGATGTCCTGCCATTGAGCGGGCGTGACCCGCTCGAGCGGCTGGCCAACCTGGCCCTGTACGCCGCCGGCGTTGTTGACCAGGACGTCGATTCGGCCGGTGTCCGCCAGGGCTTCCGCCACAAACGCGCTGACCGCATCGCGGTCCGTCACATCGACGGCACGCGTTTCGATCCGGCCGGGCAGTCCGGCTGCCAGCGCGCGGGTCTCGGCCAGTCCGCCAACGAGCACATCGCAGCCCCAGACGTTCGCGCCACCGCGAGCGAAGCCGACGGCGATGGCCCGCCCAAAGCCGTGCGCGGCGCCGCTGACCAGAACTGTCTGGCTGTCAAAGGTCATGCCGCCGGCACCCAGCCATCGGCGATCAAGGCGCGGGTTTCCTCAACCCCGGCCTGCCATAGCCGATCCGTGTCCGCGTCCGGGCGCTGGTAGAAGCCGCCGAAGTTGCCGTCCCCGAGCATCGCCCGTGTAACCCCTGGATCGGCCTGGCGCAGGGCTTTCAGGTCGCTCATCGGTTTCTGATTCGCGGGCACGGCCACGCCGGCTAGCCCCGTCCAGGGGAAGTTCTCCATCCAGGACGCATGCGAGGCGACCGGGTCGATG
>JBKJQK010000382.1:0-4248 GCA_046594095.1 Anaerolineae bacterium
TTCAGCGCGTCGTCGATGACGCGATCTCGGACGCCTGGAGAGGCTCGGAAATTGAGCGCACGTCGCCAACCGCGGCCAGCCTTATGGCAGTTCCCATCGAAGGTGCGTCCGGCAGCCCCGCGGAAGAAGCCGTCCCGATCGCGGAATCGAGTCCATCGCCCGTATTCGCGCCTGCAAACCCGCGCGAGGGTGGGCCGACGGCGCCGGAGGAATCCTCCGCCTCGGACAAGGAACCCGCGAGTGCGCCATCCGCCGCGCCAGTGGTCGCGGTCTCGAGACCGGTCACCGCCAGACCGCCCGAAAGCGGGAGTGACACACGCACAATCCGCATCCCGATCGGCGCGATCGCGATTGTTGCCGGTGTCATCATCATCGCCGTATTGCTTATCAGGTCGTCGCTCGGCAGCGCAGGTTTGCCTGGCAGCGCTGCTTCCGTTGGAGGGCCTGGCGCAAACGCGCCGCTTGTGGCGCTCAATCCGGCCAATGTTCCGGCCGCCCCGGCGGCTCAACAGCAGCCGGGAACGGGCTCCTCAAACAATCCCACGATCGCCTCCGATGGCTCGGTATTCCGGCCCGCGAACACCTTCCTCGGCGACAACACCGGCAAGGTCTACGAAATCGCCTTCGGCAAGGTGACCGTTAAGAATGGCGCGCTCACGCTGCTGGTCGGGGGTGCTCCGGGCTACGATGGCGTCTACGACTACATTCGCCTCCAGGCGGGCGATGGGAAGGACGTCAAGTTCGAGGCTGAGGACATGGCGATTACCACGGGCGACACTTTTTCGGCCGACGACAAACTCGAGGACGGCCACTGGTGGCTGCAATCGTACGGCGACTTCAGCGCGAACAAGGGTTTGGTAATTCGAAAGCAGGAGAAGGTGCCGCTCTTGACGACCACGATGAAAGTGTCTGACGGGGAGTACGCGCTCTTCATTGGCTCTTTCAAAGGCGATCCCGCAAATGGTGTGTTTGGGCTGAGCATGAGCGTGAAGTAGCTTCAATCCGGCCGGGGGCGGTCGAGACCCCATCGAATCATCGTACAATCGAAATCCGGAAAGGGCCTTGAATATCAGACCAATGGACTCGGCCGTGATGGCGGACCCCGAATTGCGCGACAGCCTTGTTTCGCATTTGGTTGAGGCGCTGGGTCAGGCGGATGTCTCTTCATTCACGCTTCGACAATTGCGCGAATATGCGGGAGTGGCCGTAAGCGCCGCTCTTGAGAAGACCGTCACGGGCTCCAGCGCGTCATCATCGACGGCGGAGCAGTCATCCGAAACATCCGCAAGAGACGTTCAGACTCGCCCAGGTTTCCAGTCCTCATTCGACGCGAACGGGTCCGCCACCCGCGCCGAAGGCGCAGTCGCGGCGTCGATTGAGACGGCCTCGCCATCGACCGCGAGGCGGACGAAAGTCCCCCTTGGTCCCGTTTTGCTGATCGCAATCGTGATTGCGCTTGGTTACGCGTTTGTCCGGTCGTTGACCGCGAGCGGGGCAGGGCTGCCGGCGCCTCCGCAGCCGCCGGCCGGTCGCATCGAGGGTCCGAAATTGCAGACCTACAGCGTCGATGGGATCGTCTTCCAGCCCCAAAAGACATTCCGCGGCGATCAAAGCGGTCAACCTTACGAAATGGAGTTCGGCCGCGTGTCGGCAATAGCGGGACGGCTGATCATTCAAGTCGGAGGCATTCCCGGACTTGATGGCGCCTTTGACGATCTTCGTTTGCGCTCTTCGGGGGGCAAAGACCTTAGGTTCGAGGCGGAGGACTCGTCCATCACGCGCGGAGATGCTTCCACGCTGGAGGACAATCCGACTGATGGGCATTGGTGGCTGCAGGAATACGGGTCTTTCAGCGGTGGAAAGGGCCTTATCATCCGCAAGACCGAAAAGGTGCCCCAGCTTACGATGGCCCTCAGCGTGCCAGAGGATGAATACGATGCGTATGTCGGATCATTCAAGGGTGACGGCGGAGGCGGCCCGTTCGGGCTGGGTATCAGCGTCAAGTAACCGGCCGCCTGACCCGATCGCGAAACGCAAGACCGCCCATGGACAACTCAAACCTGACATCGTCGCCGGCAGCTGAAGACATCGACGTATCCATCGTTATGCCCTGTCTCAACGAAGCGGAGACGCTGGAGACGTGCATTGGAAAGGCCCTGGAGTGGATTCACGCGAATAACGTCTCGGGCGAAGTGCTCATCGCCGACAACGGCAGCACGGATGGATCGATCGAAATCGCCCTGCGTTGCGGGGCGCGATTGGTGCGCGTGGCAAAGCGCGGCTACGGCGCGGCGCTAATCGCCGGGTGCGAGGCGGCATCCGGAAAGTACATCGTGATGGGCGACGCCGACGACAGCTACAACTTCCTCGAAATAGGCACTTTCATCGCGAAGCTGCGCGAGGGGTACGATCTGGTTATGGGGAATCGCTTCGCGGGTGGAATCAGGCCCGGGGCGATGAAGCCGCTCCATCAGTATCTGGGCAACCCGGTTCTCAGCCTGATTGGGCGCGCATTTTTTGGCACACCGGTTCGCGACTTTCATTGTGGGATGCGCGGATTCTCTCGCGACGCATTTGGACGCATGCAGCTGCAGACAACGGGCATGGAATTCGCGAGCGAGATGGTCGTTTCGGCCACCCTGAGGCGGATGCGCGTGACCGAGGTGCCCTGCGTGCTCTACCCCGATGGCCGCACCCGCGCCCCGCATCTCCGAAGCTTTCGCGACGGCTGGCGGCATCTGCGCTTTCTGCTCATGTACAGCCCGCGCTGGCTGTTCCTGTATCCGGGACTGACATTGATTCTGGTGGGTCTTGCCCTGCTCCTGGCGCTTACGCCCGGGAGCGTGAATCTGTTTGGCCTGGGGCTCGACGTCCATACCATGGCATGGGCCGCGTCCTTTGTCGCGCTTGGTTTTCAGATGGTCCTCTTTGCGACGTTGACCCGGATTCTCGGCGCGCGCGCTGGGTTCCTGCCCCCTCAGTCGTCGAGCTGGGTCTGGCAGCAAAAGCTCAGCCTCGAAATGGGGCTGGCGGCTGGCGCAATCATGGTCCTGGGCGGGATTGTCTGCGGCCTGATTGCCGTGTACTGGTGGCAGGTCAGCCCAAACCAGGAAATCAATCAGGCGTTGCTGCGCTACACGATGAGGCTCGTCATCTACAGCACCATGCTGATCACGCTGGGCGCCGAAACCGTGCTCTTCAGCTTTGTGTTCAGCATCATTGACCTTGTCGCGAATCGGATCGGCGCTGGCGGCAATGCGCATGAATAGCGCGGGTGACCTCGCTTCGGGCGGTCCCCCGCTATCGACCCGCATCACAACCGTCATCCGCTTTGCCGCCGGATTCGGGCTTATGACCCTGGCGCCTCCGGTTGTCGATGTTGCGTTGACCGCGCTGTACGCCCGAATCCTGGCCCCGGCCGAACTTGGTGTTCTCGAGGTACTGGGCAAGACCGCCGCAATTCTATGGGTGGGGCTCACATTGGGCCTGACGCTTGCCCTGAATGCGCTTTTTTTCGATGTCGTGCCGGATCAGCGATCTGGTCTGGCGCGCAAGTCGCTCGTCCTGGTGGGCGGCATCGGGTTTGCTGCCTGCGCGTGCGTCTGGATTGCGGCTGATCCGCTGTCGTCGCTTCTTTTCGGGCGGCCGGATCACGCCAATTTGGTGCGGCTCGCCGCGCCCTCTTTGCTGGCGAGTCCTGTGTCGGCCGTGGCCATGACGCTGCTCAGGCTTCGCCGCCGGGTCGTGGCGACCAACCTGGTGGGGGCAGTCATCGTGACCGCGGGACTTGGCATTTCAGTCTGGTTCGTCGCCGTCCTGATGGCCGGAACCGCCGGGGCCATCGCCGCGACTACGCTTTCATCGATTGCGGTCGCGTTGACGGCGCTGTATTGCGCCTGGCCGCGCGAAAAGGCGGGGCCAGGCGGAATGGGTCTTCGGCGCATTGTGACCGCGGGCGTCTCCGCGCTTCCGGCGGCGCTGTGCTGGATTGCGATGACCAACATCGATCGTCTTATTCTTGCCCGGGTCGCCGAACCGGCCGAGATCGGGGTTTACGCGCTGGCCAGCCGCCTGTCAACGGTCGTCGGTGTTCCATTTGTGGTCATCTGGGCCGCGTGGCTGCCCATCGCGGGCGAATGGCTCAGTCGCGACCGGGAGGTGGCGAAAAAGGCTCTAGTGCGCGCCCAAACCTATTTTGGGGCGGTGTCGGTACTGTTGGCCTTTGCGGGGAGTGCCCTGGCTCCCGTC
>JBKJQK010000080.1:0-12029 GCA_046594095.1 Anaerolineae bacterium
CTCGACTGGAAGCCCGCTCGCGCATAGGCGTGGCGCCGGGCCGCTCGACTGGAAGCCCGCTCGCGCATAGGCGTGGCGCCGGGCTGCTCGACTGGAAGCCCGCGAAAGTGTGACGGCCTTCTTGACAGGATGAACAGGACTGCAGGATGGATGATCCATTGATCCCGTTCATCGTGTACATCCTGTAAGAAAGAAGACACTGCGCCAACTTATTTCCCCGCCCGGTTCATCCGGCGCGAGTGGATGTGGGTGATGGCGATCGCGAGCGCGTCCGCGGCGTCGTCGGGTTTCGGAATCGCCTTGAGGTTCAGCAGCATCCGGACCATCTCCTGCATCTGCTTTTTGTCGGCCTGCCCATAGCCACTGACCGCCTGTTTGACCTGCAGGGGCGTGTACTCCCCCAGCGGCAGGCCCGCGTCGGCTAACGTCAGCAACGCCACACCACGCGCCTGGGCAACCGGAATGAGGGTGCGCGCGTTGGTCGCGAAGAAGATGGCCTCGATCCCGCACTCATCCGGGCGCCACTCCGCGATGAGCGCCCTAAGATCGTTACGCAGGGACTGCAGGCGGACCGTGTACGCGTCGGTCTTGGAGGTCTCGATGACGCCAAACGTGAGCGCCGTCAGCGACCCATCGCGCTCCTCGCGCACGACCCCGTAGCCAGTGATGGCAATGCCGGGGTCGATCCCAAGGACCAGCGTCACGCGTTCTAGCTCAAATTGTGATATACGGTCTGCACGTCATCGAGCTCTTCGAGGGCTTCGATGGCGTTGAGCACCTTTTCCGCGGCTTCCTCGTCCAATTCGGTGTGGGTATTCGGAATCATCGCCACTTCAGCCTCGGCAACCGGGATATTCGCGGCCTGTAGCGCATCGCGGACGGTGCGGAATTGCTCGACGTGCGAAAAGATCTCGATCACGGCGTCGCCGATCTTCACGTCTTCCGCCCCGCCCTCCAGGGCCGCCTCAAACACCTTGTCGGGATCGATGCTGGCTGCCCGTTCCACGACAAAATAACCCATGCGATTGAACTGCCAGCCGACTGAACCGCCTTCGCCCAGCGAGCCGCCGGAACGGGTGATCGTTTTGCGCACATCCGCGACGGTCCGGTTGCGGTTGTCGGTGACCACCTTGATCATCGCCGGCACCTTCTGGGGAAGATAGCCCTCGTAGAACAGCTCTTCGAGCACCACGCCGTCGCCGCCAACGCCTGTCGCGCGCGCAATGGCCCGCTCGATGTTGTCCTTCGGCATGTTGGCGTCCTTGGCCTTGTCAATCGCCAGCCGCAGCCGGAAGTTCGTTTCCGGGTTCCCGCCGCCTTCTCGCGCGGAGATCGCAATCTCGCGACCCAGGCGCGTAAAGAGCGCGCCGCGCTTGGCATCGGTGGCGCCTTTGGCGCGCTTGATGGTGGCCCATTTGCTGTGTCCTGACATGTTCGTTACCTCGCCGGTCCTTCGTTGAACCTCCGTCGCCCCGGGGGTGGCGGAGAAAATCGCGTCTCAATGTGCGGGATTGAATTATACGGGAGGTGGCGGCGCCGCCCTACCTCGCCAAAATATCCTTCAGCTCAAGGTATATCGGAAGCGGCTCGAGACCCGGCGTGACGAAGACGAAGTGATCGCGGTAACCCTGCGCCGGCGCGGGGAGCTTGAACACCCACATCGAGACGCTTTGGACCCACGGCCAAAGGTCGCGGGCATATTCCCAGGCTGCCAGGGTATAGGCAATCCGGCGGACCGGGGTGACCCCCTGCGGCCAGCGCGGATCATCATTCCAGCCCGCCTCGGTGATATGCATTTCGACGGCGTTCCCGTTCCGGGCCATCATCTCCCGGATGAGCTCGGCCCGCCGATAATTCAGCCGGTCCGGGGCCGGCGTTTCCTCAGGCGGGCGATCAAACCCGTAGGCGTGGACGGCCAGCCCGTCCCAGGGCGGGGGCGCGCCGGCCAGCGCCGCATACAGGCGCTCAAGGTAGACCAAGTCGTTGAGCCCGCCCGAGCTTCCGGCCGGCTCGAGTGTGGGCGCCAGCGCGCCGCCCAGGACGATTACATCCGGGTTCGCCCGCTTGATCGCCGGATAGACCTGCCGTAACATGGCCAGATACCCGCTCGGGTCGACCGCGCGCATCCCCCATTCGACGGACAAGTTGGGCTCATTCCAAACCTGGACGGCCTTGACTTTGCCCCGGTAGCGCCCCGCAAATGCGCCGGCGAACGCGGCGAAGTCGGCATAGAGCTCGGGCGGAAGCCAGGTCGCCGTCGTCGCCGCAGCCGCGCCGCCGAGTGCTTTTTCGCGGGCCCACAAGGGCACAAAGCCCAGCCGGGCAATGACCTTCAGCCCCTGGCGATTGGCATGCAGGATGATCCGATCAGCGGCCGCCCAGTCGTAGCGGCCCGGCTCCGGCTCGGCATAGGCCCACGGAAAGAACTCGACAATCCAGGCGGCGCCCATCTCGCGAGCCATAGAAAGACTGCGCTGGATCTTCCACTCCTCGACTTCGTCGCTCAACCGGGTGTGGACGCCGGCAATCGGCACCGTCGTCCGCACGGTCTGCTGTGGGCCGGCGCTCACCAGCAGTGCGGGCGGGCGGATCGCGGTCACCAGACCAAGCAGCGCGGCGATTTGCAACGCGGCGAGAAGTTTGTGCCGGGTCATGCGCAATTTATCTTCGATCTTTCCCATTATCGACAGAAGAAAGGAAGAAGGCAAGACATGGACGGAAGCCGATACGACGATCTCCCTCCGTCCTTCGTCCGTTCATATATTTATGGATGCGAGACAGGTGATCGGCTATCATCCCGCACTGAATGAAATCCACGAATCTGATCCGCCTGCGCCAGCGGCGCCGGGACAAGGGCCGCAATAGCGGGCCAAAGCGCGTCCTGCGATTGCTGATCATCCTGGCCGTTGTGGCCGGCGCGATCATGATCACCACGCCCCTGGCCGTCGCCGGGGCTGCCAGCGCCGTTTACAACGCCCTCACAAGCAACCTGCCCGACCCATCCAAACTCCAGAAGGTCGAGCAGGACTTCCAGACTACCCGCATTCTCGACCGCAACAGCCGTCTGCTGTATGAGGTCATCGACGAAACCGCCGGCGACCGCCAGTGGGTGACCTACGACAACATCTCGCCCTTCCTGCGTTGCGCGGTTGTCTCCAGCGAAGACCGGCGCTTCTATGAAACAGAGGGGGTTGACCTGCGCGGCCTCGCCCGCGCGGTTCTCAACAACCTGCAGGGTGGCGCCACCCAGGGCGCTTCGGGCATCGCTCAGCAGCTTGTCAAGAACTCCATTACTCCCATCGACGAGCGCGTGGGGCCCAAGCGCACGACCGAGGTCAAGGTCCGCGAGACGCTGGTCGCGATGGAGGTCAGCCGGCGCTACGACAAGAAGACCCTGCTGGAGTGGTATCTCAACACGAACTTCTATGGCAACCTCGCATACGGGATCGAGGCGGCCGCACGAGTCTATTTCGGGAAGAGCGCACGCGATCTGAATCTGGCCGAGGCGGCCGCCCTTGCGCCGATCCCGCAATTTCCGGCTCAGAACCCGTATGACAAGCCCAACGAGGCCAAAGTCCGGCAGGGCATCATCCTCCAGGCGATGGTCGAGGGTACCGATGCCGGAGTAAAGGATTGCGCGGTGACACCCGCCCAGGCGGAAGATGCCCGCCTGCAATCGCTCAAATTGCGCGCCCGCCAGAGCCGGTTCAACATCCAGGCCCCTCACTTCGCGGTGTACGCCCGCGACCACGCCGCGGACGTATTGGCAGATCACCTCGGCATCGGCATCGACGCGGCCACCGATCTGGTCAATCGGGGCGGTCTGCGCATCTACACAACCCTTGATCTTTCGGTCAATGAGGAAGTTCAGAAGCTGGCCCAGAAACAAATCGCGCTGCTCACCGAGACCGGCAAGAACGCCAACAACGCGTCCGTGGTTGTGCTCAAGCGCGATACCGCCGAGATTCTGGCAATGGTCGGGAGTGTGGACTACTTCAATGACACCATTGACGGCAAGTTCAATGTGGCAACGGCGTTGCGCCAGCCCGGCTCGTCGTTCAAACCCATCACGTATATCGAACTCCTGCGCCAGGGCAAGAGCGCCGCGACCATGTTCTGGGATGTGCGAACGACCTTCCCGTCCGGCGGCGAGATTCCCTACGCGCCGGAGAACTACGACCGCAGATACCATGGCCCAGTCCGGATGCGCGTGGCGCTCTCGCGCTCGTACAACATCCCCGCGGTGGATGCCCTGAATCAGGCTGGGATTGGCAACGTCATCCGCATGTCGCACAGGCTCGGAATCAATGATCTCGACAAGGGTCTCGAATTCTATGGCCTGGCCCTGACCCTGGGCGGCGGCGAAGTCCGTCTGCTCGACCTCAGTTACGTCTACGACACTTTTGCAAACGGCGGAACGATGGTCGGAACGCCCCGGCCCGCATCCCAGCGAAAGTCGGGGTATCGCGAGCTGGACCCAGTCGCGATTCTGCGGGTCGAAGACGCCAGGGGCAAGGTGCTCTACGAGCACACCCCGGCCCGCAAGCCCGATCTGCTCGGCCCGAACAGCAAACAGCTCACCTACATCCTGTCGGACATGCTGTCCGATCCAAACGCCCGGGCGGCGGCCTTTGGCGACAAACTGGACCTGGCCGGCAAACGAACGGCCGCGGTCAAGACCGGCACTACCAATGACAACAAAGACAACTGGACGATGGGCTACACCACCGACTTTGTGGTCGGCGTTTGGGTCGGCAACACCGACAACCAATCGATGGACCGAACGGTCACCGGCCTGACTGGCGCCGCGCCGATCTGGATCGACGTGATGAATGCGCTGCACAAAGGCCGTCCCAACCAGAAGTTCACCCGGCCGGACGGCCTGGTCGACCGGGGCGTGTGCCAGATCGACGGGCTGGCGTCTAACGGAATCTGCCCGGGAGTGAACGAGATGTTCATCAAGGGAACCGAGCCCACCCGGGTCAGCCGGGTGGTTCAGAAGTTCCCGATCAACAAGGAAACCGGCAAACTGGCGGGGCCGGGCACGCCGCCCGACAAGGTCGAGGAACGGGTCATGTATGTCTTCCCGCCCCAGGCCGCCGACTGGATTGCCGGCTGGTCCGACGGCGAGAAGAACGCCTTTACCCTCGCCCCCCTCGAATTCGACGCCCAGGCCGGCAGCACGGTTGCTCAGGGCGACGTCGCCATCGCAACGCCGGCCGACGGCAGCTATGTCAGCCCCTTGCTCGCCAACGGCCCGATCGAAATCCGCGGGAACGCCAAGGGCGGCAACTGGGTGGGATACAAACTGGCGTTTGCGCCCGGCTTCAGCCCGGCGCCCGACAAGTTCATCCAGATCGGCCCCGACCACGGTGAGCAGATCGACAACAACGTCCTTGAGCGCTGGGACTTGGGCGGAATCCCTAACGGCCCCTACTCGCTCAAACTTACTCGCATCGAGCAGGACGGCAAGAGCCTGGACGCGCTGATCCGGGTGACCGTGGACGCCATCTCGCCAACGATCCGGGTCGCCCAGCCGTTTCAGGGCGACCGCTTTGACGCGCCCAAAGACGAGTGGATCGACGTCACCACGTCCGTGACCGACAACGTCGCCATTGACCGGGTCGAGTTCTTCGCCAACAACGGTGAGAAGCCGTATCTCATTAAGACCGTGGCGCCCTACAGCGTCAAATGGACCATTCCGCTCGGATACAGCGGCGTCGCCGAACTCTATGCCGTGGCCTACGACCGGGCCGGCAACCGCAGGGAGAGCCAGAGGGTGCGCGTGCTCGTGACGTTCAAACGGTAACGGCGGGTATTGTCGATGGTGGCGCGCCGGATCGCCGAACCGCCGCTATCGGTACAATCGCGCTCTTGATCTCGTTCGACTACGTCCCGCGCGGCTCGCGCATCGAATCGTTCGACCCCCGCGCGCAAGTGATCGGCTATCTGGCGTTCACCACAAGTGTGCTGCTGGTTGCGAACCCGCTCGCGCTGGGAGGGCTGATCGTCCTCGCGTTTGTGGGCGCGCTGGCGGCCCGGCTGGATTGGCGGGCAACCCGGACGGCCTGGGTTTCGCTGGCCGCCATCGTCGCCCTGTTCACCTTTCTCAACCTGATCACCGGGCGGGGCGTCGAATACGCCGCGGTCAACGCGCTGAAGCTTCTCGCAACCTTTGTCGCCACGATCGTGGCGGTCCGCACGATCAATCCGCGCGACTATGGCGTGCTGTGGCGCGGTCTGGGGGCGCGCGACAAGCTGGCCTTCACCATGAACCTGATGATGCGCTATGTGCCCACCTTGTCGCGCGACTTCAACCAGACGATGGACGCCCAGCGCGCGCGCGGGCTCGAGCTCGACAAGCCCAAGGGCGGTTTCGCCGCGCGGGTGCGCCGGTTTGCCCCGCTCATCATCCCCGTCATCGTGCGGAGCGTGCTCGATTCAACCGATGTCGCGGACGCTATGGAAATGCGCAGCTTTGGCGCAACCCGCCGCCGTTCCTGGATCCGGGCCCTGCGCTACCAGCCGGGCGATTTCGTCCTGATCGGCTTCAGCGCAGTTCTGCTGGCCGCCGCCATCGCCACCAACTTCAACCTCGCCGCGCTTTGACCCGGCCATGACCATCGACGTCGTCAACTTGAGCTGCGCTTACAGTGACCAGCGCCCGGTCTTACGCAACGTGAGCGCCCAGTTCAAGTCCGGCGAGCTGGCCTTTGTGGCCGGCGCCAGCGGAAGCGGAAAGACGACGCTCATGCGCTGCATCAACGGCCTCATCCCCCACCGCTATCCCGACGGCGCGTTGGCCGGCGGTGTCACCCTCGACGATCAGTCTGTCGCAAGCCTGTCACTCCTGCAGGTCTCGCGCCGGGTAGGTACCGTCCAGCAGAACCCCGAGCGCCAGATCGTCGCCACCGATGTCGAGGATGAGCTTGCCTTCGGGCTGGAGAACCTGGCCCTCCCCCGGGCCGAGATTCTGGCCCGGATCGCCTCGGCGGCGGACCGGCTGGGCATCGCGGGGCTTGTTGGGCGCAAGACCTTTTCCCTGAGCGGCGGCGAGAAGCAGAAAGTCGCCATCGCCGGGGTCCTGGCGATGGCGCCCCAGGCGATCCTGCTGGATGAGCCACTGGCCTCACTCGATCCCGCCTCCGCCCGCGAAGCCATGGCCCTGTTTAGAGGGCTGGCGGATGAGGGCGCGGCCGTCGTGGTGGTGGAGCACCGGCATGCGAACGTGCTGGCCGCCCGGCCCGATCACTGCCTGATGCTTACGGATGGCGCGGTGACCTTTGACGGATCGGTGGGGGGGTTTCCAAGCCCGGCCGCGATCGCCAAACGGCCGATCCGGCCAGCGGACCCGGCCGGCCAGCCGCTCATCGGCCTGGAAGAGGTGAGTTTTCGCCACGGGCGCGGCGAGCGGGTCCTGCGCGACGTGTCCTTCACCGTTCGAAAGGGCGATGTGATCGCCCTGCTGGGCGCCAATGGCGCTGGCAAAAGCACGTTGTGCCGACATTTCATCGGCCTTCACCGCCCGACCAGCGGGCGGGTGCGGATTGGCGGCGCGGACGCCACGAGCTTGACCGTGGCCCAGATCGCCCAGCGGGTGGGCTACGTGTTTCAGAATCCGGGGGTGATGCTGTTCGCCCCGACCGTGCGCGAGGAACTTGAGTTCGGGCCAAAGAACGTGGGGCAGGATCCCGCCTCCATCGCACGTAATATCGTTCGCGCCGCCGAGGCGGTCAACCTGGCCGACCGGATGGACAGTTCGCCCTTCGCGCTGAGCTTCGGCCAGCAGAAGCGGGTGAGCATGGCTTGCGTCATTGCGATGGGCACCCGGGTGATGGTTCTGGATGAGCCTACCGCCGGCCAGGATATCGAAAACGTGTTCCGCCTGATGGATGAGCTGACTCAGGCCAATACGTTCGACGCCCTGATCTTCGCCACCCACGACACCAGGCTGGCCCGGGCCTACGCCAACCGGGCGGTAGTGATGTCGGCCGGCCAGATCGTCGCCGACGCGCCGCCAGACGTCGTCCTCGACGACGAGGCGCTGTTGACGCGGTGCAGGTTGCGGTAGGGGCGCAGCATTCTGCGCCCCTACCGCGCCCCAGCCCCTATCGGCGCGCCTTCATCGCCGCGTCCACGGCCACAACGATGATCGGGATGATGATCGCGCAACCAACCATCTCAATCAGCGCCTGGGGGATGACCGTGGGGATGAACGACGGGGGCGCTTGCCCGAACAAAACCGCGAGCCCCACAGCGAAAACCGTATTTGTCAGCGCGCCAAGCGCCCCGGCCGCCGCAGCGGCAACAATCGTGTTTGTCCCCTTGAGCGCCCGGTAGACAAACCAGGCCACCAACGCCATCAACAGGCGCGGGACGATCAGGGTGATCGGCCCGAACACCGGAAACAAGATCAGGTAGATAACGCCCATGACCAGGCCGGCAATCATGCCGACGATGGGTCCGCCGATGATGGCACCCAGGATGACCGGGATAAGCAGCGTCGTCATCGCCCCGCTGAGGTTGGGCACCGGGATAGACCCGATGCCGACGATCTGGAGCGCGATCACCATCGCGCCGAAGATGGCCGAGAGGACCATCTCACGAGTGCCAAACGTCCACGGACTCTGCCCTTTCGTTGCTGACTGCATGTTGCCTCCTGAATACCCGATAGTCACCGGCTCGCGCCGAATCACGCAAGGGGGTGACATCGAGCGATGATTGCGCGACCTGCCCGCCCTGAAGCGCGACTTGGTCACAAGATCAGGAGGATATTAGTCCGGAACCGCAAAACTGCATAGCCCGCCTGCTCGTCTGACAGGATGAACAGGATGGACGGGATGAATCGACGGGCAGTCCTTTCCATCCTGTTCATCCTGTCAAACGGACCTCATTTGCCGAAGGGAGGCCGAGCGCGCTTTCGGCCGCCCGGGCGGCGGCGGCGATGGCATCCGCGAGGACGTCGGCGGCCAGCGCGCCGATCAGGTTCACGTCGGCTTGCAGGTCACCATACGACAGGGCGAAGACGACATCACCATCGATGAGGGTATGAATCGGCCGGATCGCGCGGGCCAGCCCGTCCTGGGCCATCTGGGCGACCCGGGTCATCGCCGGCTTGCCTAATCGGACGTTGGTGACAACCACGGCCAGGGTCGTGTTGGATTCGCCAAAGGCGCGCGCGATATCCTGCCCGAAAGCGCCGCCCATCGCTGCCACCGGGTCGGCAAATCCGCCCGCCGGGTCGCGCGCGCCGGCGAGGACGGCGCCGGTCCGCCAATCGCAAATATTGCCAAATGGATTGGCGATTGCGAGCGCCGCGACGACAACCCCATTCGCGACCTCGATGCTGGCGCTGCCCAGCCCGCTCTTGCAGGCCCGTGAAACCCCGAGCGCTTTGCCGCAGGTGGCGCCCGTCCCGGCTCCGATGTTGCCCTGGGCAAACCGGCCGGCCCGGGCCGCCTCACAGGCGGCGTATCCGGCCTCCGGGCCTGGCCGCTTGCGTCCGCGCGCGGCTGACCCGTCAAAGAGAATTGCGGCCGGGACAATCGGCACGATGGCCGGGCCGGCCGGATAGCCTATTCCGCGCTCCTCGAGCCAGCGCATGACCCCATCGGCGGCCGCGAGGCCGAACGCGCTGCCCCCGCTGAACAGAATGGCATTGATCCGTTCCACGCCGCAGGTCGGGTCGAGCAGGTCGGTCTCGCGCGTGCCGGGCGCGCCGCCGCGCACGTCGACACCGGCCACTGCGCCTTCGGGCGGGCAAAGAACAACCGTGCAACCGGTGCCGTTCTCCAGGTCAGTCCAATGGCCCACCTTCAAGCCGGCCACATCGGTCAAATCGTTGTTCATGTTGCTTCAACGCCCAGGTAGCGTAACGCGGCAAGGACATACATCCGGGCGGCCACCTTCATCTCGTCGACGCTCACCCATTCATCGATGTGGTGCGGGATGAGGATATCGCCCGGCCCGCAGGTCACGATCGGGATGCCCTTGCGGGCGTTCAGGATGGTGCCGTCGGTCGAGCCCGGCACGCCGCCGTAGACGGGTATGGCGCCGGTCAGATCGGTGAAGGCTGTGGCCAGAGTCGCCACGACCGGGTGGGAGGGATCGGTCCGGGTCGGGTGGCGGACCTCGATCACGTCCATGCTATACGTAAGCCGCGGGTCGACCGCGACCGCTGCGCGCAACAGCGCCTCGGTTTGATTCGCCAACGCATCCGGGTCCTGGCCGGAGATCAGCCGGTAGTCCAGGACGACTTCGGTCGCGCCCGGCATGACGTTGTTCTGCGGTTCGCCCATCCCAGATGGCGGCGAGCGCAGAATCGTCGGGGTGATGCTGGGCTGGCCCAGATACGGCGAGCGCGGGTGGCGGACGACCTCGCGCTCCTCGAGGGCATGAACGGCGCCGAGGAAGCGGGCCATCGGGTAGGCGGTGTTCACGCCGGTGAGCGGCATGGCGCCATGGGCCATCACGCCTCGAATCGTCGCCCGGATCCACAGCACGCCCTTCTGCTCGACACACAGGTGGTTCTCCTCGGGCTCGCACACGATGGCGGCCGAGACTGGATCCGCCCAGCCTCGATCGACAAAGGCCTTGATCCCGATCATCCGGCCTTCCTCGTCGCAAACCGCGCCCAGGAGCGCATTCCCGCGCAGGCGCAGGCCGCTGCGCTGGATGGCCCCCAGGGCGCTCAAGGCGCAAACCACCCCCGCCTTCATGTCGTTGGCCCCACGGCCGTAGATGCGCCCATCACGCAACGTCGCGCTGAAGGGCGGATCGGTCCAGGCGGCCAGGTCACCCTCGGTGACGACATCCGTGTGGCCCTCGAACATGAGCGTGCGGCCGCGCAGGGGCGACGCATCGACGGGGAGCGGATGCGCCACACCGTCGGCGGCAGCGCCCCGCAGCACGGCGATCACATTGGGCCGCCCTGGCTGGACGAACTCGAACCAGGTCTCGAGGCCGATCTCGCGGCAGCGCGCCTCAACCCAGCGGGCGGCCTCCTCCTCGCCCAGGCCCAGCTCGGGGCGCCAGACGCTATTGATCCGGGTGAGGGCCTGGGTCCAGGCGACGATCTCGTCGTCGTCGATGAGGGCGAGCGCGCGCCGCTCGAGTTCAGTGATCATGGCGTTGGGCCAGCTAGAGCGGTGGCGTGAAGCGGCCATCCTGGGCCATCCATCCGCCATCGACATACAACACGCTTCCGGTCACATACGAGCTGGCATCGGAGGCCAGATACACCACTGCCCCGGCCATCTCGCTCGGCTGAGCCCAGCGCCCCAGGGCGCCCTTCTGGGCATAGGCTTGATACCAGGCCGGGTTGTTCTTGATCTGGGCCGTGAGCGGAGTTTCGACCACGCCCGGGGCAATCAAGTTCACCCGCACCCCGAGCGGGCCCAGTTCCGAGGCCAGCGCCCGGCACAATTGGCGAACGCCGGCTTTGGTCGCGGCATAGACCCCCTGCCCCGGCTCCACAACTTCGCCACGAATGCTTGAGAACACCACGATGCTGCCCCTTCGGCGCTCGGCCATCCCGCGGGCAACCTCCTGCAAGAGCATGAAAGTGCCTTTGAGGTTCAAGCCGACCACCCGGTCATATTCGTCATCGGTGTAGCTCAAGATTGGCTTGCGGACGTTGATGCTGGGGGTCGAGATCAGAATATCGGGGGCCGGCGTCCCATCGAGCGCCCTGACGATCTCGGATCGGCTGCGCATATCCATGACGAGGCTGCTGGCCTGACCGCCGGCATCGCGGATTGCGACGGCGGTCGCTTCGGCCGCGTCAGCCCGAGCGTCAGCGCAGATGACACGAGCGCCAAAAGCGCCAAGCGCCTGGGCGCCGGCCTGGCCGATGCCGCTTCCGGCGCCCACCACGAGCGCTACGCGGCCGGTCAAATCAAACATGCGGGAGCAGTCAGAAGGAGGAATGGTCATAGGGTTGCCTGTGGGTCTGTTGTACCTGATTTTCCGTCCGGCGCGCCTTCCTTCAATTTCTCTCCTTCTCCCTTTCTCCTGCCCCCTTCCTGAAG
>JBKJQK010000093.1:0-2660 GCA_046594095.1 Anaerolineae bacterium
GCTGCCTGAACTGGGTCTGCGATTCTCGCGCGTCTGGCCGATCCGGGCAGCCGCGCCGGTTCTGACGGTGACCCTGGATGTCGCGCCTGACCAGCCGCGGCCCGCGGAGCGGGCGACCTGGACGATTCAAGTGACCAATACCAGCGCGGTGACGGCGGCAATGGCGACGATGACGGTGGCTGTGCCGGCGGGCTTGCGCCTGTTGACCGCCACATTGGCGCTGGAGGGACCTGGCCTTGTCGCGATTGGCGGATTGCCCGCCGATCAGGCCCGGGTGGGCTGGCGCGGAGCGCTGGCGCCAGGCGAAAGGGTCGCGGTGACTTTCGAGACCCAGTCCGATTTCTGGATCCGCGATCTGACGGAGGTTGCGGTGCCATATCTTGCGTCTGCGAGGGTCGACGACGGCGCGGGCGGTTGGTGGGGGGCATCGGCCTGGCTATGGCCCATGCCGCGGGTGTACCACTTCCCGTCGGTCTGGCGGCAATGAGGGTCTAGCGTATTTTCTTTGACAGTCGGGCGTGAATGGGGTGTTCGACCAGCTCGTAGAGACCAATGCTGGCGGCAACTGAGATGAGATACATCAACGGCACGCTCACGAGCGGGTTAATGGGCAGGTCCACCAGAGCCCCCCACACCCGTTGCATTGGAATGCTGACGTGGACGAGATAGAGCGAATAGGAAGTCTTGCCCAGATAGTCCATCAGCGGGCTGCTTAGGAAGCGCGCGATTGAGGTGCTCGGCGGGCCGAACGACAGACCCAGCATCAGGATTGCGCTGCCGGTCGCGGACAGGTAGCGGAAAAACGCGTACAACGGGAAGTCCCGCACTTCAAACGCCTGATTGCTGGCGAGCATGAAGCCGACGGCGGCCGCCGCGCCGACAAGCACGAACATGCGCGCCCGCGAACCTATCCGCTCGCGATACCTCAGCAGCAAAATCGCGCAAACCATCCCGCTGACGAATTCGGGCAGACGCACCAGAAAACTGATGTTGAACATGAACTCTGTGTTGAAGCCGCTGAGGTATGGCCCAAGACGCTCGCCGAGTGGACCGACGGGAATCAACATCGTGAACGCGAAGAGGGCGACACTGATCGCCGAGAGGATCAGGCCAGTGACGACGATGCCTCGAATGCCGCGCCGGGCTGTGTCGATCCAGCCCCCAACCCGAGGGGCGATAAGGTAGAAAAGCTCCTCAACCGTGAGCGACCAGCCAATTGGAATCCCGAGGGTGAAAAGCGAAAACAAGAACGCCTGGCCCATGCCGTACAAGGCCAGCCAGGTCAGGGGATTCGCATAGTCCCTGCTTCCGTCTAGCAAGGCCGGCAGGATGGCCCCAAAGGTGAGCACGAAGGCGTATACGGGATAGATCCGAATGAGGCGCTTCAGCCAGTAGTCCCTGAACCGGACTCTATTGGCGGCAAATCCGTCCCGGTAGCGCAGAGTGATCAAAAAGCCCGACAGCGCAAAGAAGATCGAAACGCCGAACTGACCGGCGCCGAAGAACCACGACACGTCGGGAAGGTCGGCCGCCCGCAACGCTTTGACCGATAGAAAGTAGTGAAAGAAGACGACCGTGCCTGCGGCGATCGCGCGGATGCCGGTCAGGGCGCTGACATAGTTATCGGCGCGGGTTGCGCCGGAGGCCGGGACGATCACTGAGCCCGTCATCTTGTGGCGCATTCCGGGCGCCGTTGGATCGGAATTGCGAGAGTGTCACCGGGAAAGAGGCTCGCGTCCGGCGCGCCCGCCGCATTGACTGCCCGCCAGCGCACGCCGGTCTTCCAGTCGTAAATGCCGATCCGAACGGCTGTGGCCGCGATCCTTCTCGCCTTGAAGATGCTGACATCTTCGAACGTCGCGCCGATCGGAAGGTCCGCCAGCTCGGCAAACCCTCCCATGAGCGAGGCGTCATTGATGGCGATCTGGGCGTCGTCGCCGGGGGAGGCCAGGGCATGCCTGAACAGCTTTGATGTCCCGCCTCCGGAACTTTCACTTCGCATCACGGCGCGCACCCACAGGGCGCCGGACGGGTCGACGCAAGCGCTCGCTCGCTCGACCGTGACCTTTCCGTCGCTTGACTCAAATCGGGCCAGCTGGGCGGACGTAGCCGGTACGAACCTGAAAACCATGGCGCTGTCTTCGCCCTCGTTTGCGCCGTACGAGGAGACGATGACGGCCTGGCTAGCGAACGCTTCGCGCAGAACCCCGGAGCGGTCGACCATTTGAGCGCCGTCGTACTGGCCAATCACGCCGCCCAAGGCGTAGAACGTGGAAATGACGTCGCCGATTGTGCGCGCCACGACGGGCTCGAGCCGGGGATACGGGCCAAATCCGGCTCGAGCGGGCGGGACGGGCAGCAGCCAGTCGTCGAAAAGTGGTCTTGGCGATTTCACGTTGGGCAATGCCAGGCGGGTGGGTGTATTGATCAGCAGGACCCGCGCCGGGTTGGGTCCCCCCGCGGCGAACAGGAGCGCTTCCCGGATGGGGGCGAGCGCCAGCGTGTATCCACGCAACCAGCCGGCGGTGTTAAACGCGCCGCTCAGCGCGATCACGGGGAGGGTCAGGCTGACAAGGGTGCGCGCCGGGAGCGATGATCTGATCGCCGCCCGGCGCAGAAGCGCCGTGGCGCTGAAGACGGCGGCCACCGAGAACCCCAGC
>JBKJQK010000096.1:0-4869 GCA_046594095.1 Anaerolineae bacterium
CGCCTTGCCATTCCGAGCCACCTGGATGGCCCGGACCACGTCGTTGACGGTCGCCTTGCTCGACGTGTCCTGACCGTCGGAGAGCAGCACGATCGCCTGGATGCGGTTGCTGTCCGAGTTCTTCTGAAGCTGATCGATCGACGCCAGCAGCGCGTCATATAGAGCCGTGTTGCCACTGGCCCGCAGGCTGTCGATGCGGGTATTCAGGTCGGCCCGGTTCTGTTCGAGGCTGGCCATCGGCACGAGTGTGCGCACGGCCGTGTTGAACTCGACCAGCGAGACGTTGTTCTTGCCGGCCTGGTCATCCAGAAAGACGCGCGCCGCGCCGCGGGCCTGGCCGATCTTGTCGTTTTCGCCCATCGAGCCGGAGGTGTCGACGAGCAGCACAACGTTGGCTTGCTTCTTGACGAGCTGCCACGAGTTCTGCACGGTGGCCAGCACGGCCGGGTCGGGGACTGGCAGCAGGGTCTTTGGCTGGGCGGGATCGACACCGTTCTCGGCGGTGATGGGATAGCCGAGCGGCACGGCCGGATTGGCCGGCCGGAAGCCGTTCTCCAGCGCCTTGAGCTGAACGTCTTTTGTCAGATTGAAGTCGCTGAAGACCTTCGCCGCCGCGCGCTGCTCGTCGGTTACCCACGGCGCGTTGGGCACCGCGAAGGGATGATCGTGGACAAACGTGCCTTCCTTGGGATACAGGGCGACCAGCTTCTCGGTGGGCTTGGCCTGGGTCTTGCCCTGGTTGATAAAGATCAGATCGTTTTCTTCGAGCGCCACGAAGTCCAGATATTCCGGACCCTGGGCGATGTACTCCTTGAATTCGGTCGTGCGGGCCGAGTAATGCTTGATCAGCCGCTCGAACTGGCGCACGCCCTCCTGGACTTTGGGGTCGTTGACCTGATCCAGGGTGAGCTTGCTGGCGGTGACGTTTCCTGCGTTATAGCGGGCGCTGGCATAGAACTCGGCCATCAGCGTCGAAAGGGCGGTCGAGGAGACGAATGGATCCGTGTGGCCGTAGTAGACGGCCTGCCGGCCGGTCAGGCCATAGTCGCGCCAGCCGTTGGGTGAGTTGATCACCTGGAAGAGTTCCTGCCAGCCGATCTCCTTGCCCGGGTTGCGGGCCTTGATCGCCTCGAGGCGGGACTCCCAGATGGCCATCACGACCGGAGCCACGGCCGTTGCGGGCGCCCCGTTGACGTCGAAGATCACCTGCCCGGTCTGGTAGTTGACCAGGGCCAGCCAATGCCGGACCGAGGGCGCGAACAGGGTCGGCTTCTCGACGTTGGCGTTGTTGGGCGCAATGTAGGCGTTGATGATGCCCTGGGCGACCGTCCCGGACGAGCCCGGCTTTCCGGTTACCCAGACCGGCTTCTCGCCCCGCCCAAGTTCCTTGCCCGTGACCGGGTTGCGCCCCTGGGCGTAGCCCCGGTTGAAGTCGGTGATGACGTCGCGCATGTACAGGTCGAGCTCGGGCGCGTAGACAATGCTGATCTCAACCGCGTTATTGGGCTTGCTAAAGCTGGCGTTCCCGCCGTCGAGGAATCCGCTAAAGGTGCGCAGGCACACCACCGCGCCCACAATCAGGATGGCGACGCCGACGAGCAGGCCGAATATTGCGCGGGATCGATTTGAGTTCATGGACTACATGATACGGGCGGGCCATGGGAGCGCGGGCGGCCCGTCCGCCCCGAAAACAAAACAAGGGCGGGATCATCTCCCGCCCTTGTCTCCAGTTCGTTGTGCGCGTCTTTCCTACCGGGTGGTGAAGCGCCACCAAACGTCTGCATTTGCCTCGGTGGTGCCCGTGGCATTCACCGCCCGCACCTGCCAGTAGTAGGTGGTTCCGCGAGACAGCCCGCTGATGGCCACGCTGTTCGCCGCGCCCACGCTCGTCCACGCGCTGGCGCAGGTGTTGCCGTTGGTGGTGTCGCGACAGTACTCATAGCTGACCGCGCCGCTGCTTGCCCCCCAACTCAGGGTCAGCGACGTCTGGCGTTTCGTCGCGCCGTTGGACGGCGACGTCTTGCCGAATGGGCCGGGCGGCTGGGGGGTCACGTTTCCCGCTGCGGCGACGGCTGCGGCCGCGTTGATGATCCCGGCGCCGCAGGTGGTTGCCGAGCACGTGCTCCCGGCCGGGAAGGCCGTGGCGGTGGTTTGCAGAAGCGCGGTCACCTGGGCGGGGGTCAGGGCCGGATTCACCGATAGGACGAGCGACACGATGCCGACCACATGCGGGGTCGCCATGCTTGTGCCCTCGTAGTAGGCATAGCTGTCGGCGCCCGGTGTCGTTGTCCCCGCATTCAGCGTCGAATAGATTGTGCTGGTTCCGCCATCGGCCTGCGAGTCGCCGCCCGGGGCCGCGATTTCCACGGCCGTGCCGAAGTTGCTGTAGGACGCCCGGTTACCGGCCTTGCCGGTGGCCGCGACCGTGATCACACCCGCGCAGCTTGCCGGAGAGTAGTTGGCCGCGTCGGCGTTGCTGTTGCCTGCGGCGACGACGACGACCGCCCCGGCGTTGACGGCGTCGTTGATCCCGTTCTGCCAGGTCGTGCTGCACGCCCCGCTCCCGCCCAGGCTGAGGTTCAGCACCCGGGCCGGGTTCGCGTTGGCGGGCACACCCGCCACGCTCAAGCCGGCCGCCCAGCGCACGCCATCCACAATGTCGGAGGTGTAGCCGCCGCACTTGCCCAGCACGCGCACGGGGACGATCTTGGAAACCCAGTTGATGCCGGCCACGCCCGACCCGTTGTTGGTGGCGGCGCCAATCGTGCCGGCTACATGCGTGCCATGCCACGAACTGTTGCGGGCAGTACTGCCCGGCCCGCATTCGCCCGCGGTGGTCCAGTCGCCAGGATCGCTCGGATCGCTGTCACGCAGGTTGCCGTCATTGGCGACCGCGAGGGTGCTGATGAAATCGTAGCCGCCGATATAGCGCCCGGCCAGATCCGCGTGCGGGCGGATGCCGGTGTCGATGACGGCGATGTTCAGACTGGCCGAGCCGGTCGTGATGTCCCACGCGCCCGGCAGATTCGCGCCGTACAGCCCCGGCGCAGGGGCGAAGAGGTCCCACTGCTCTGCGGTATAACTTGGATCGTTGGGCGTGAGATCGGCCCGCATGATCTGGTCGGGTTCGGCGTATTCGACGTCGGGATCGGCGGCGAGCCGCTTGGCGATCTCGGCGACGGCGGTCAGCGAGGCGCGCCCCTTGAGCTTGAGGACGTGACCGCGGTCGCCGAATTCACGCGCGCGGCTTAGCGTTTCGCCGGCCAGGGCGCTCCAGCGGCCCGCGGACTGTTTGGCGGCCGCCTCGGCCGACCGATACGTCACGATGATCTGGTCGGTCGCGCCGGCGTCGCCCGCGCCCGCCTGGGCCATGGCCGCCGGCGCAGGCGCGCCCAGCGCGCTGGCCAGGGCGACCGCCACGGAAAGGACTCTCAATAAGCGCTTCATGTTCTATCAACCCCCAGTTCGTTGTGTGGGTCCATCTCGGGACGGACGCGCGGATGATGCCGGAATGTTAGGGCATTTTCCCGGAATTGGCAAGCCGACCGGTAGAATCTGCCACGGGGGTATCTATGGAAACTCTAGTCAACTGGCGGGCGTGGGACGAAACGGCGTTTGAGGATGCGCGGGTGGAGGGCAAGCCCATCCTGCTTGGCATTAGCGCGGTGTGGTGCCACTGGTGCCATGTCATGGACCGGGGCGAGCCGGGCCACCCGCAGCACACGGGCGTGTACACCAACCCTGAGATCGCCCAGATAATCAACACCCGCTTCATTCCGGTGCGGGTGGACAACGATCTGCGCCCAGACATCAATGCCCGCTACAATCAGGGCGGCTGGCCGACCACCTGTTTTCTGACCCCGGACGGGCAGGTGATTTACGGCGGCACGTATTTCTCGCCGGCCCAGATGCGCAACCTGTTAACCCAGGTCGACCAGTACTGGCAGGCCAACTCGGGAAAGCTGATGGCCGAGGCGCCCGACCTCGATGTGGCCGAGCCCGCCCAGGCGGGCGATCTCGAGGCGGGGCAGATTGTGTATGAAACGGTGACAGCCATCACCCGCGGCTTCGACAAGAAATATGGCGGTCTAGGCGACAACCAGAAATTCCCGATGGCCGAGGCCTGGGAGACGCTCCTGCTGGCCTATCACCAGACCAGTGAGCGCCGCCTGCTCGACATGACCGTCCAGACCTTGATCGCGATGGGGACGCTCGGGATGTACGACACGACGGCCGGGGGCTGGTTCCGTTACTCGACCACCCCCGACTGGTCGGTCCCCCACTTTGAGAAGATGCTGGAGGATCACGCCCGGCTGCTGCCGGCGTATGCCCACGCCATTCAGATCCTCAACGCGCTGCCGGACGGTGGCGGGAATGCGCGCACGCTCTCCGCCGTCGTCGAGCATTCCCTCGAATACCTGACCGGGACGCTGATGCGCGAGGCGGACGGGCTGACCTGGTTTGCGGGTAGCCAGGACGCCGACGAGGCCTACTATCTGCTTTCGCGCGACGAGCGCGCGACCCGTGAAGCGCCGTACATCGACTGGCGGCTGTATGCCGATTGGAACGCGCTGATGGTGACGGCCCTGTTCGCGGTCGCCGAGGCGCTTGATCGCCCAGACATTGCGGGTCTGGCCCGGCGGGTGCTGGCGACGCTCGAGCGGCTGTGCCTGAACGCCGACGGGACCGTCACCCACAGCATCACTTTCGACGCGTCCGGAGAAACTCAGCCCTCAACGTTGCGCGGGGCGCTCAATGATCAGGCGGCCCTGGCTCGGGCGATGCTCGAGGCTGGCCGGCCCGAGGCGGCGATCCGCCCACTGTTTGGTTTTGCCCAATCCGCGCTGGCGGCCGAAGGTGGCGGTTTCC
>JBKJQK010000234.1:0-11039 GCA_046594095.1 Anaerolineae bacterium
GTTGAACATCTTGACCCCGGTCGGGACCGCAATCACCATCGTGGTGAACATGAAGAAGCGCTCCACTTCAGGCGCGATGCCGCTGACAAACATGTGATGGGCCCAGGTCGTAAAGCCGAGCACGCCAATCGCAATCGTTGACACAACGATTACTTTCAGTCCGAAAATCGGCTTGCGGGAAAACACCGGTAGGATTTCAGACAGCATCCCCATTGCCGGCACGATCATGATATAGACCGCCGGATGCGAGTAAAACCAGAACATATGCTGCCACAGCCGGGCATTGCTTGTGCTGAAGAACTGCGTCCCAAACTGCCTGTCCGCGATCAGCATCATCAGCGCCGCAGTCAGCACCGGCGTAGAAACCAGGATCATCCCGGCCGTCACGATGATCGACCAGGTGAACATGGGGATGCGCCAGATGGTCATCCCGGGCGCCCGCATGGCATAGATCGTCACCAGGAAATTGACCGAGCCCAGGATCGACGAGGTGCCAAGAAGAATCAGGCCAAGCACCCACAAGTCCATCCCGATCTGCGGCGAGAACTTTTTGGCCGACAACGGCACATAAGCCGTCCAGGCTGCGCTGGATGAGAACTGGGTCAGCTCCGGTGATTGAACCGTGTAGCCGATGACAGCCAGCATCACGCCAGCCATGATGACGATGGCGGCAAAGATAAACAGCCACAGGCTGAAGGCGTTGAGCCGCGGGAAAGCCATGTCACGCGCGCCAATCTGTAGGGGCACGAGGTAATTTCCAAAACCGCCAGTCAGAATTGGGATGACGAACAGAAAGATCATCCCCGTCCCATGCATGGTAAAGACCATGTTGTAGGCTTCCTGGGGCATGAAGGTGTTGTTCGGCACTGCGAGCTGGGTGCGAATCCCAAGCGCGAGGAGGCCCGACAACAGGAAGAAGATAAACGTCGACACCATGTAGGCAATGCCGATCTTCTTGTGATCGACGGTCGTCAGTAGATCGACCAGGCCGCTCAGGGCGCCGGAACGGCGGGTAACGGGAACGGGAATACTTGCCATCGGATGACTCCTGCCCGCAGTTCAGTCCGCGGGCGATCTCGCTACTTTAGTGTCAAGAGATAGGCGACCAGGTCGACTGCGTCGCGATTGGACAGTTTGTTGTTCGGCATGGCCGTTCCGGGCTTGACCTCCGCCGGATTCTTCAGCCACGCGTATAGATTCTGCTGATTGATGGCCGCCCTCGGATTCGATGCCGGGAGCTGGGCGATCGTTGGGTAAGTCGTGAACTGGGTGAGTTCGCGGGGGGCCACCTTTCCCTGCGCCGTTGTGCCGGCCACAAGATGGCAACTCGCGCAGACGCCGCCGCTCAGAAGCTCTTTGCCGCGGACCGCATCCGCCTTGGTGAAGTCGGGGGGCAAGTTGCGCAGCGCCGCGGTCGTTGAGTACCACTGGCGAAACTCGACCTCGGGCAACACCTTGATCTTGGAAAGCATACGGGCGTGGTCCTTTCCGCAATACACGTTGCATTGTCCGATCAAAGTCTGAATTGCGCCTGTATCCGGGATGTTAAACCACACATACGAGATTTCGCCCGGGTTCACATACCTGGTGCCGCCCAGGGAGGGCACCCACCACGCGTGAATGACATTGTCGGAGGTCATGTCCAGGCGAACCGTCTTGCCGGCCGGCACAACCAGTTCCTCTCCCACGCTCGTGCTCAGCCCAAACGCGCCGAGCCCCTGATAGTCGACATAGTCGTAGGCCCAGAACCACTGTTTGCCGGTGACCTGAATCGCCAGATCCACCTTTTCAGCCCGCTCGACCCGGGCCTGCGCCTCGCGATCGCCAATCGCGTGCACGTGTGAGATTGGATTGCTCAGCGATCCGGAGGCCGTAAGCTGACCCATCGTATTCACGGTCAGGACGAAAATGACGGCGATCAGCAGGCCCGGGACCACCGTCCAGGTCAGCTCGGCCATGTTATTCCCGTGAACTTGCGCGGGGCTCTCCGTCACCAGCCGGCGCCGATACCGGAATGCCATCCAAATGAGCAGTCCTTCCACCAGCGCAAACATGAGCACGGCGAAGAAGTAGATGAAGTTATACAGGTCGCCAATCACCTTGGCGTCTTGGGTCAGGAGTGGGAATAGCATCCGGTTCTTATCCCTTTAATAACACGAGGGCCAGGCTGGCCGCGCGCTGCCCATTTTCGGCGGACGCAATGCCTTCTGACCCACGGAATTGAGCGCAAAGTTTAACACAAGGCACCCTTTGGGCGCATGACATTTGTCGGCGCGGACCGGTGACTTTCCGGCCAAACGCCGCCGCGACGCCGGCCGCTAGGGCCGTTTCGGCATGCGCTCCAGAGCATCAAAAGCTGGCCGGGGAACGCCGTCCTTCCGCAGAAGGCTGTAGGGCATGCTGCTATCGCTGGCGGGTGACCCGCCGGACTTGACGATGTAGTCCAGGTTGAAGACGATACCCATCCGGACCCGGCCGGTCGCGCGCATCACCTCAAATCCGAGAGCGATCCAGCCGGCCTGCTCCTGTTCGGTGTTGTCCAGCGCAAATCCGAATCCGGGCGGCGCCCCCGGCGCGCCCAGGTTTTCCATGGATGGCCACCCAAACTCGGTGACGCAGATGGGCTTCGCGCTTTTGTCGGCATAGGCCTCGAGTGTGCTCCGAAACGACCAGGAATGGTGAGGATTCTCGAATGGGCCTCGAAATCGGGCGGTCGGGTCGTTGTAACCCTCGTTGAAGCGCTTATCGGGCGGCATATTGAAGCCGTTCAAGTGGGCGCCGACACAATCAACCTGGTCCAAACCGCCGGCGGCAGCCAACTCCCCCAGGTAGACGATGTCGTCCCGGGATTCGGGGCCGTTTGCTCCGGTCGGAGATAGCCCGCCCGCGATCAGGATGACCTTGGGGTCAATACTCCGCAATCTTGGGACGACCACGCTTAAAAACCGGGCGTACTCCGCCGCGTCCGGATGACCGGCCGCAATCCCGCCCGGAGTCGTCCATTCCCGCCCAAGATTCGTCTCGTTCCAAATCTCGATCGCCTGAACGCAGCCCTGGTAGCGCTGGAGCGCCTGCCCAAAAAAACGGGCCGCTTCGGCGTAATCGTCGGGCGGACCGAGTCGATCCGGGTGTTGGGGATCATGCGCCGAGCGCAGAAAAAAGGGGGCGTCGACAATGGTCAGGAGCAGGTTCAGTCCGCGGTAATTGGCATCCCACACAAACGCGTCGAGCGCTTCGAACTTGCCGCTGTCATACACGCCGGGCGCGGACTCGAAATCGCGCCACCGCACCTGTCCCTTGACCCAATTCAAACCGAGTTTGCTCCTGACAGCCGTATTCCAGAAACCGATGTCGCCAACCGCCCAGTTTGTCTGGATCCCGTACCCAAACTCGACCTCCGCCTCGCGACGCAGAGGGCAGACGAAGTTCTTGACGCCGGGCACCGAGGGAGTCCGACCGTCATCGGCCCCGGGGCGGGGGGTAAATGTGGGCGCGACCGCCGGTGGCGGCATGGGTGTCGGGCCAAAGACGATCTGGCAGCCCAGCAGGAAAACAGCCGCGGCGCTGGTCGCGATGAATGGGCCGGCTCGCGTCATGAAATGGTCTTTCGGCCTGGGTGAGTGGACGGTCGGTCAGGCGCTTAGGGCTTGGGCATGCGCTCGATCGCGTCAAAGGCGGGGCGAAGCGCGCCATCCGGCCGGATGACGCTGTAGATGGCCGGATCGCCGCCGGCCTCGTTCGGCTTCTGGCCGATTTTGCGGCTGTAGTCCAAATTGAAGACGATGCCGAAGCGCACGTAACCGAGGTCGCGAAGAATGGTGAACCCCTGGACAATCCAGTCGGCCTGCTCCTTCTCGGTATTGTCGAGCGCGAAATCGAACCCGGGCGGGAAGCCTGGCACCCCAAGATTCTCCATCGACGGCCAGCCGAATTCAGTCACGCACATGGGCTTGTTGCTGCGTTGGCGATAGCCCTTGATCGTGCTGACGAACGACCATGAGTGATCAGGGTTGTCATATGGCCCGCGGAACTTCGCGGTTGGATCGTTGTAGCCGGAATTCCACTCTTTGTCAGGCGGGAAGTTGAAGCCGTTTAGGTGCACACCGACACAGTCCACCAGCGAAGCCCCGCCCGCGGCCACAAACTGATCCATATAGATGAAGTCATCCGTGAACTGCCCGGCGACGGTCGCGCCCACCGGCGACAACGCTCCCATGACAATCATCATGTTCGGATCCTTCTGGCGAATAGCCGGGACCACGACCTTGAGAAAGTTCACGTATTCCACTCCCGCGATCACGCCCCGCGGGGTCTGCCACTCCCGGTCCAGGTTCATCTCGTTCCAGACCTCAATGGACTGGACACAACCGCGATAGCGGGCCGTGATGCGCCGGAAGAATCGTGCCGCTTCGTTCACGTCGTCGGGCGGGCCAGCATTGCCCCCCTTGAATGACGTTCGCAAATAACCGGGCGCGTCGATCACGCCGAACAGGATATTCAGGCCCTTCTTGTTCGCATCGCCGACAAAGGCGTCCAGGATCTGCCATTTGTAGCTGTCGATCTTTCCCCGCTCAGGCTCATAGTCCTTCCAGCGCACTTGAGCTTTGGTCCAGGTGAGCTTGAGCTTCTCGGCCATGACCGTATTCCACTGCCCGATATCGCCCACCGGCCAATTGCTTTGGATCCCATAGCCGAACTTTGCGGGCGCCACGCGCGGGCTCGGACAACTGAAATCCTTGATCCCAGCCACCGCGCCATCAGGGTCAGGCGGGCCACCGGCGACAAGGGTCGCCGTAACCGGCGGCGCGGTCATCGGCGTTGCGGCCAGCACTGCGGTCGCGCCTGGCGCCAGCGTGGCGGCCGGACCGGGATTGACGGCCGTGGGGCCCGTGCTTGCGGGCAGCGGAGTGAGCAACTTGACTACGGGCACAAATGAGGTGGGCGTCGCGGAAAGCCCGCCCGAGCCGCCGGTAAGCGCGCGCAAACCGACCACAAATAGCCCTACCCCGGCCATCAGCAAAACAATTGACGCGATCGCCCCAATGACGACACGCCGGGTGCGGGTCCGTTGTTCGCGCTCAAGTTCGGGGGAGAAGCGGTAGCGGCTCATGATTGCGAATTCGATTATCGGCCCATCACCTTTCGAATCGTGGCGCACGCCGGGCAGGTGCCGTTCGGACGGAAGATCGAGTAGCCCACCTGCGGGTCATTGCCATCGAAGTTGTGAAAGTTTGCGTTCCAGACGATGACCATTCGGACCTTGCCGCTGTCGCGCGCCCGGGCGACGGCGTCGGCCAGCCAATCAGCCTGGTTCTGCAACGTAATCCCGTTACCCCACTCAAAACCGGGAGGCATGCTCCGGCCCTGGTCCTGGAGGGTGACGTAGCCCATTTCCGTGAAGCACACCGGCTTCTTTCCGCCCAACGCATTAAAGGTCGTGTTGAGCGTGCCATAAAAGTACCACGAGTAGTGGTCGCCGGTGGGCCCGCCCGAGGTCAACGATGGCGGGTTTGGGCTGCCGTTGTAGTGCGCGCCCTGGCAATCCATGTAATTTGCTCCGCCGGCGGCGGCAACGCGCTCGAGGAACGGCTTGTCGTCGCAGCCGATGTTGGAGCAATTTCCGCCGTAGTAGCCGGTGGGCGCCGCGGCGCCGCCAATCACAATCGTATTGGGGTTGGCGGCCTTGATGGCGATATAGGCCTCGCGCAACATGTTTGCGTAGTTCTCGGGATTCACGACCTGTCCGCCATATTCGCGATCCAGGTTCGGCTCGTTCCAGACCTCAATGGCCTCCGCGCCCTGGCGGGCCAGGCTTGCCAGAGCAGCCGCGAACTCCTTGTGATAGTTTGTGTCCGTGGCGCGCGCGCGGTTGCCGATCGCGCCGACCAGGAGCTTGATGCCACTGGCATTCAACTGAGCCCGGAGACCGGCGATATCCGGGGCGCCGCCGCCCATCACGATCTGGACCTTCGCCCAGGTCATTCCGATACCGGACATCTGGGGCAGATAGCCGCCCAGATTGTTGTTGGTATTGACATGCGCGCCAATCCCAAACCCGGACATTCCGGCGCTGGGTGGCGGCGCGGGCGGCGCGGCAGGCGCGGCCGTAGGAGCCGGTCCAGCCGGTTTCGCCGTCGCTTGCGGCTGAGGCTGGGCAACAACGGCAACGGCCGCCTTTGTCGGCGCCAGCGTCGGACTCGGGGCGGGTGTCGGCGTGGGCGGAGCTGCGACTTCCACCGCAATGCTGCCCCGGCTCACTGAAGCGCCGCCATTGTCGATCGCGCTTGCAATCGTGTACGCGCCCCCCTTGTCCGGCACCGTCCACTCAAAAGTAGGGTTGTCGAGCCCGGCCTTGAACGGAACGAGCGCGCCATCCGCGGACTTGACCGTGAACGCGACCGCGAGACCACCTTCGGTCGCTGCGGCGGGAGCCAGTTTTTGATAGGCGGCCAATGCCGCCGCCACAGCCGCATCCACTGGGAGGGTTGCGCCGCGCACGGTGACACCCCGCAGGTTGTAGTCCGTCAGCGCATTGAGACGGCGGGCCAGAGTCGACGGCGTGCTGACAAAAACGGTCTGCGCAGCGCCGGAGGCATCCGGCAGCGCGTAGCGATAGGACTGGGACGCAGGATCGAATTGGACTGTCTGCGGATCCACGCCGCCGCTCAAGCGGAATTTGACCTTGGTTCCGGGTTTAAGCGGGCCTGTGATTGCCTGCTCGGGCGAAAACGTGCCGAGCGGCGCAAGCGCCTCGTCTTGCGAGATGGCGGTTACGTCGCCGCTTGCGCCGACCCGCGTGCTTCCAGCCGGAATGATGACTTGAAGCTTCGTCCGGTTGACCAGGCCCAGCGCCCACTCCATCAGCGCGCCGAGCTGATCGGCGCCAAACACGGCGGGATTCGCGCTCAGGTCGAGCTTGAATGAGTCTGCCGCGTCGGCAAGAGCCCTCGCGTCGTAGCCGCCGCTGTTCCACATGGTCTGCGGATCCACGCTCGCGGTTCGCTCGGGCGCGGGAACAACAATCGAGAGTGTCTTGTTTTTGGCCCTGAGGGCCTGGCCCAGATTGGCCACGAACTGCGTGAAGCTGGCTTTGCTCGCGCCATCCACGCCCCGATAATCAATCTCAACGCCGGCATAGTTGCCGGTTTCCGCCAGAGACGCGACATTTCGCGCGTGAGCTTCGCGGGTGCCCTCGGTGGCAAGCATGTCACGCAAGAGGGCCCGGTTCACCTCGCCTTTGTCGCTCCAGTTGCGGAGGGTTGGAATGGCCTTGGCCCCAGCGGCGGATGCAGCCACCTGGCTGCGATCTCCGGTCAGCATGCCCAATTCGCCGAGATACAGGCCGTAGGGGTAAACCTCAGATGCAAAGGAGGGCGCAGCGGAGGCCGGCCCCGGTGGAATTTCGGCGCCAACGATCGGAACGCCCGGGCTCGTCTGGGCCAGAATCAAACTTCCGGGCACCTTCCCCACCTGGGCAACGACCGAGCGAGTCAGGTCCTCGACGCCACCCCCGACCCAGCGCCAGGTCCGCCCGCTGGCATCCCAGGAATAGAGGTCAAAGCTATCAGCCACCTGGAGCTCAGCCGGCAACGCCAGTCGGATCGTCGCCACCTTCGGGTCGCTGTTGCACGAGGAAATGCTATAGAAAGCGCTGACAGGCTTTAGCGTGGGTGGGAGGGCGGCCGCGGCGGATTTGGCGTCGGCGTTGGCCGAACCGGCGATGAACTCGGCCAGTGGGATCTTATTGAGGCGCACACCATAGCGGCCATTGAGCGCGTCCGGGCGGACGCTGATGCTCAGAGCGTCCAGCGTGACGCTGGTCCGACCGGCGGAGAAGTCGTCGCAGCCGTTGTTTCGAAGCGCAGTGACCACCGCAAACCCGGCGAGCACGATGACGGCGAGCCCGAAGAGCGCGCCAGCCGAAATGAGCAATACCCGCAAGCTGAGCGGGCGGCCCGCGCGCGGTGGCGGCCTCTGCGGCGCCCGCGGCGCGGATCGAACCGGTCGAACGGAACCATTGGGGCGCGGGATGGGACGCATGCCCCGCGGCAGCCGGTCTATCACCGGCGTCTGGCCATTGTCTCCGTTTGCGTCGGGGGGAACCGCGTTGGGATTCGTATCAGTCATCCTTAGGTTAGTCTCCTGTTACATAACAACCGTAGACACGTAACTTTGGGATTCTATCAGCACACAGAAGGCAGAAGGCAGAATGCAGAACGTCGTCGCCGATGGACCACGACATTCCCCGTTCCCCGTTCTGAATTCTGCATTCTGAATTCCGCTAGCCGTGACGCTTCAGAAAGCGGCGCATCCGCTCGAGGGCTTTCTCGATCTTCTCGTACGACGTCGCATAGGCCATACGCACATAGCCGTCGCCGCCTTCGCCAAAGGCGCTGCCCGGAATCGTGGCGACCTGCTCCTCGGCCAGCAGCGTGTCGCAAAACGCTTCCGAGGTCATGCCCGTTTTGGCGATGGAGGGGAAGGCATAGAAGGCGCCTCGCGGCTCAAAACAGTCCAGTCCCAACGCGTTCAGCCCGCCCACGATGAGCTTGCGCCGGCGGTCGTACTCGGCCACCATCCGCTGAACGTGCTCCTCGCCCGACTTCAGGGCGACCACAGCCGCGGCCTGGCCGGTGGTCGGCGCCGACATGATCGTGTATTGGTGCACCTTGCGCGCGGCCGCCATCAACTCGGCCGGGCCGGCGATATAGCCGATTCGCCAGCCCGTCATCGCATAGTCCTTGCTGAAACCGCCCAGGAGAAGCGTCCGGTCCTTCATCCCCGGCAGCGCCGAGAAGCACACATGCTTGACGCCATACACCAGGCGGTCGTAGATCTCATCGCTGATGACCAGCAAATCGTATTTCTCGGCCACGGCGGCGATCTCGAGCATCCGCTCACGCGACATGACGGCCCCGGTCGGGTTGCTCGGGAAGCCGATCAACAGGGCCTTCGTGCGCGAGGTGATTTTGGCCTCGATGTCGGCGGCCGTGACCTGAAAGTCGTTCTCGACCTTGCACGCCAGGGTGACCGGGGTCCCGCCCGCGAAAATCACCTCGGGGGTATAAGCCACAAAACACGGTTGCGGGACGATGACTTCATCCCCCGGATCGCAGATCGAGGTCATGGCCAGATACATGGCCTCGCTCACTCCGACCGTTACCAGGAGTTCGGTATTTGGGTCGTAGCGCGCGCCGTAGAGCCCATCCAGATGATCCGACAGCGCCGAGCGAAGTTCAGCGGTACCCGAATTGCTGGTGTAGCTGGTTTCGCCCCGCTGGAGCGAGAGAATCCCTGCCTGCAGCATCGGGCCAGGCGTGACAAAATCGGGCTCGCCAATACCCAACGAGATCACATCGGGCATCGTGGCCGCGATGTCGAAGAAGCGCCGGATGCCCGAGGGCGGAACGGAAGCGACCCGGGTTGAGATGAAATTGCGCATGCGGTTGTCTACTCCTCGTCAAATCCGACCACACTCGAGTCACCCACGTTGAAACGGCGCGGCCGTCCGGTGAGCACGGCGTCGCGCCCGATCAGCGAATTGGCCAGCACATGGTCCGATACAAATGCTCCGGTGTCCACGATGCTCTCCCGAATCAGGCTGTTAATGATCTGGCAGTTTTCGCCGATGGACGTGTTCGGGCCGATCACGCTATTCTCAATCCGGGCGCTTGGGTGGATGAAGACGGGCGGCACAATCACCGTCTTATTGTTCTGGCACTGGGCGCTGTTGTCGTGCCCATGGGCAAGCAGGTATCGATTGGTCTCCAACACGGTTTCCGGCTTGCCGCAATCCAGCCACACATCCACGGTCTCGATCCGGAGCTTCGCCCCCCGGGCGATCATGAGATTGAAGGCATCCGCCAGGAAATACTCGCCTTTCGTGCGAATATCGCGCTGCATGAGTTCCTCGCAGCACGCCATCAGCAGGCCGGCGTCCTTGACGTAATACATGCCAATCACGACCAGCTTGTTGTCCATGTCCGATGGCTTCTCGATGAAGCGGGTGATGAAACCCTGGCTGTCAATCTGGACAACTCCAAACCTGCGCGGGTCCTCGACTTCCTTTACGTAGATCACGCCATCCGCCGACTCATCGTCCAGCTTGCCAAGATCCGCCTCGGCGATCGTGTCGACAAAGACGATAAAGGTCGGACCGCTCACCGTCTCGCGGGCCAAAAGCACCGCCGGCGCCTGGCCATTCAGCTCGCGTTGTTCGAGGTATCGCCCGTGGATGTCCGGGTACTCGCCTGTCACATACTGCTCAATTTGATCGCCCAGATAGCCCACGATAAACGAGATGTCCGTCACGCGCGCGGCTACGAGCTTGTCGAGGATGTGGCCCAGAACGGGTTTGCCGGCGACGGTGATGAGCGGCTTTGGTTTGGTGAAGGTATGCGGGCGCAGGCGCGAGCCAAACCCGGCCAGAGGGATGATGACATTCATGGTCGCTCCATATGGTACCCCGTGGCGCGCTGGAAGGCGGCCGCCGCCCGAAGCACAGTCGCTTCGCCAAACGCCGGGCCCATCAGTTGCAGGCCAATCGGCAGGCGATTGGCGTCGAAACCGCATGGAACGCTGATCCCGCAATTCCCGGCGAGGTTCATGTTGATCGTAAAAACGTCGGCGAGGTACATCTGGATCGGATCATCCACCCGCTCGCCGATCTTGAACGCGGTTGTGGGCGCGATCGGGCAGGCGATCAAATCCACCTCTCCAAAAGCCTGATCAAAATCGCGTTTGATCAAGGTCCGAACCTTCTGAGCTCGAATGTAATACGCGTCGTAGTAACCCGCGGACAAGGCATATGTGCCGAGCATGATCCGGCGCTTAACCTCGGGGCCAAAACCCTGACCGCGCGTATCGCGATACATTTCGACCAGATCCGCCGATGGGACGCGCAGGCCATATTTCACCCCGTCAAAGCGGGCCAGGTTTGCCGAAGCCTCGGCCGTGGCGATCAGGTAGTAGACCGGCAGGCCCAGAGCGGTGTTGGGCAGGCTGACCTCGCGGACGTCCGCTCCCAGGGCCTCAAGGCG
>JBKJQK010000274.1:0-23982 GCA_046594095.1 Anaerolineae bacterium
GAACCTGTGGCCGATTCATTCTCCATCGCCGAAGCCCGAAACAATCTCGCCGCGCTCGTGCATACGCTGCGGGGTCATGCGGCCATCCGCATTACGCGGCGCGGCAAACCCGTGGCCGTGCTCGTCGCCATTGACGAATACGAGCGCCTGAGCGCGGGGAAGCGCCGATTCTGGGACGCATATTCGGAGTTTCGCGAGGGCGCCGATCTTGCGGCCCTAGACATCGGCCCCGACGACTTCGCAGGCCTGCGCGATCCGTCTGCGGGGCGCGCGGTGGACCTATGAAGTACCTGCTCGACACGAACATCGTGTCCGAGCCGCTGCGGCCGAAGCCGAACAGCAAAGTCCTGGCACGGCTGCGCCAACACGGCGAGGAATTGGCCATTCCGGCAATCGTCTGGCACGAACTTTGGTATGGGTGCATGCGCCTGCCCACATCTGCGCGACGCGCGGCAATTGAACGCTACTTGCGGGAGGTCGTCGAACTGTCGATCCCGATCGTCGCCTATGATGACCGCGCCGCCGCCTGGCACGCCACAGAGCGCGCAAGATTGGCCGCGCACGGCGGGCCAGCACCATTCGCGGACAGCCAGATCGCGTCAATCGCGGCCGTAAATGACATGATCCTCGTGACGCTCAACGAACGCGATTACGCGCAGTTCGAAGGGCTGCATGTTCAGAACTGGGCCACGAGCTAAGTAAGTTGTCGAAGGTTCCTGACAAAGGCGCGCGTCATCGCGAGCGCCGCTCAGGGACCGATCCCACTGCAGCGCCGGTCTGAAGACAACTGACCGCTGAGTGTCCGTCAGCAACCTGTCCGAAACTTCTGCCGACCGACATAGGCCTGCCTGGCGCCGAGCCCTCTTCTTTCCCCTTCTGGTCAATTGCAAGTCGGAAGTCCCCCGTGGCACAATCCCCATATGCCGACCTCCGCCACTGCCCGTGCCTGTTCCAACATCGCCCTGATCAAATACTGGGGCAATCGCGATGACGCCCTGCGCCTTCCTGCCAACCCATCGATCTCGTTCAACCTCGCCACGCTTTTCACCGAGACGACCGTGGAGTTCGGCGGAACCGAGGCCGACCATGTTGTCATCGACGCGACGCCCGCGGCCGGCGAAGCCGCCCGGCGCGTATCCGACCATCTCGACCTCATCCGCGGCGCGGCCGGCCCGCGCGCGCGGGTGACTTCGGCCAACAACTTCCCGATGGGGGCTGGCATCGCTTCCAGCGCATCGGCGTTTGCCGCGCTGTCGGTCGCTGCCTGCGCGGCGCTTGGGCTGAGCAAATCCGAATCTGAGCTCTCCGCTCTCGCCCGCCGGGGTAGCGGGAGCGCCAGCCGGAGCGTTCCAGGCGGGTTCGTCGCCTGGCGCGATGAGGCCGCCTACACGATCGCCCCCGCCGAGCACTGGCCGCTTGTCGACGTCATCGGCGTGGTCGCGGCCGGGCACAAGAAGGTCGGCTCGACCGAGGGCCATGCCCTGGCCGGCACATCGCCGCTTCAGGCCGGCCGGGTCGCCGATACCGAACGCCGCTTCCAGGCCTGTATGCGGGCGATTGAGACGCGCGACTTTGCGCTGCTGGCGGGCGTCGTCGAGCAGGACGCCCTCATCATGCACGGGGTGATGATGACGTCGGACCCGTCGTTGCTCTACTGGCTCCCCGGCACGCTGGCCATCCTGCATGCAGTCCGGGACCTGCGCGCTGGCGGCTTGCCGGTCGCCTTTACGATCGACGCCGGCCCGAACGTTCACTGCATTTGCGAGGCTGGCGCGGCGAAGGATGTGGAAAAAGCGTTGCGCGAGCTGGAAGGCGTGCGCGACGTTCTGGTCTCGGGCATCGGCGGACCGGCCGAGGTCAGGCCGGCAGCGGAAACGTAGCCGTCAGGGTCGTACCCTGGCCGGGCGCGCTCACGGCCGCGATCGTCCCGCCGTGGGCTTCGACCAGGCCCTTGGCGATGGCCAGCCCAAGCCCGGTCCCGCGCGAATCAGATCCTTTGTAGAAGCGGTCAAAGATGTGGGGCAGATCCTCGGCCGGGATGCCCCGCCCGGTATCTACGACGCTTATGCGAATGGCCTTGCCATCCGTCCCGCCCATAACCGTGACTGAACCCTCCCGGGGAGTGTAGCGAAGGGAATTGGCGATGAGATTCCCCAAGACTTCGCGCAGACGGGTGGGATCGGCGTCAAGGGCGGGAAGGTCGGGCGCGATATCGGCGCTTAATCGCGCGCCCGCCTCAGCCGCCTGACCGCTGAAGGCCGCGACTACATCGGCCACAAGTCTGCCGGGGTCGACACTTTCGCGCTCGAGCTTGAGCGAGCCGGCCTCGGTGAGCGACAGGGTGCGCAAGTCTTCGATCAGGCGGGCCATCACTTTGGTCTCTTCGAGCGCGGTATCGAGATGGGCATCGTCGCGCGGATACACCCCGTCCAGCAGGCCTTCCAACTGGCCCTGGACGATGGTGAGGGGTGTGCGCAGCTCGTGCGTGACGTCGGCGAGCAACCTGCGGCGCTGCTGTTCGTTGCGGTCCAGACGGGAGGTCATGGCGTTGAAGGCGCGCGCCAGGCGGCGCACGTCGCGCGGACCACTCTCGCGGACCCGGACCGCGTAGTCGCCCTGTTCCACCCGTGACGCCGCTTGCATGACCTCGCCGATTGGGACTACCAGGCGCCTGACCCCCCGGGCGACCAGGAACACGATCAAACATATCGCCAGAAACCAGATCACACCACTAAAGCCCACGATCGAAATCGACGGCCCAAACGGGCGGCCCGGGAAGGGCATCGGCATTGGCATGGGTTCGAACACGGCGGTCGGCTCAATCCAGCCCAAATTCAGGGCCGCCACCCAGAACGAGATCGTGCACGCGCCGACTGTCAGAATGATCAACCCGGCCAGCGCAAATACCGCGCGAGCCACAAAACGCCGCGAGCCTCGGCGCCAGTCGGCGGGAGGAAAGGCCTCGCCTTCGGGCCACCAGGGCGGGCGGGAGCGGGGCAGCTCAGGCATCGGCAAAGCGATACCCGACGCCGTAGATCGTCAGGAGATAGCGCGGCGCGCGCGGATCGGGCTCGAGCTTGCGCCGGAGGTTCTTGATGTGGGCGTCGATGGCTCGCTCATACGACTCGAACGCGATCCCCTGGGCGGCATCTAGGAGCTGGGCCCGGGTAAACACCCGGCCGGGCTGGCGGGCGAGGGCGGCCAGGATCTGGAACTCGGTCGCGGTGAGATCGATGTTGCGCTCGCCCAGCGTCGCCCGCATCCGGGCCACGTCAAGCTTCAGGTCGCCAGCGTGGATCAGATCGTCTCGCTCGGGAACGTTCTCGCTCCGGCGTAGCACCGCCCGCACCCGGGCGACCAGCTCCTTGGGGCTGAAGGGTTTGACGATGTAGTCGTCGGCGCCCAGCTCGAGCCCGACCAGCCGGTCGCTCTCGTCGCTTCGGGCGGTCAGCATGATGATCGGCACTTGCGAGCGCTTGCGGGCTTCGCGGGTGACGTCGAGGCCGTCCATCCCCGGCAGCCCAAGGTCGAGGACGACCAGATCGGGCGCGCGCTCGTTCAGGATCTTGAGCGCCGCGGGGCCATCCGCGGCCGTAACGACCGAAAAGCCCGCCCGGGCGAGGTAGTCGCCGGCGATCTGGGCAATTCGGGGCTCATCGTCAACGACGAGGATTGTCTTCATACGCTGAAGCGGGAATGATACCGGCGGCTGTGGCCCCTTTCAAAAGAATGGAGAAAGGGAGAAGGATGTGAATTCTCCGTTCTCCCTTTCTTCTGAAAGACCGATTACGTCACGCCGCTGCGGGCGGTTCGCTGGTCGGTTTCGCATCCGCGGGCGGCGGAGTCGCTGCCTGCTGCTCGTGCATCTTACGATGCCACTCCATCGCCCACGGCGGCGCTTCGTCGTGACCGCGCCAGCCGCCGGGTCCGCCATGACCGCCCATCCAGCCCCAGCGTCTGAAGAACACGCCCCGGATCAGAACAAAGATCGAGACTAGGACCAAGAGCTCGCCCAAGAAGCGGCCAATCCCGCCCAAGAAGTCCATCCCGCCCAAGAAGCCCATCCCGCCCATCATTCCGTAGCCGTCGCGCTGCGCGCCGTAGTAGGGCATCATCGGAATGCCATATCCGGGCGCGTATCCCTGGCCTCTCCCAAATCCGGGCTGGACTTGCGGAGGCTGGGCGGGCGCGCCTTCCTGGTTCGGCTGAACGATCACCGGCCAACCCGGCCGATAGCCGCCACCCTGGGCCAGCCCCATCTGGAATGCCATCCCGCCTACGCCGATCAATACGGCCCCAATAACAAGCACCGCCACAATTGCTGCAACAACACGTCTCATTTCTGTATTCTCCTTTTGATTTCGCATTCATGCGAATCGATTGGCAACATCATCACCCCGAATTGCGCGCGAATTGTGAACGACTGGCGGAGAAGTGGGAAGTTCTTTCTCGTTGATAAGGTTGGTAAGGTTGATAATGTTGTTAACGTTACCAACCTTACCAACCTTACCAACCCAACCAATCCCGGCAGTTACAATGTCCGCGTGTCCCGCCTGCCATTCCGCCTTATTTTCGACGGCGATCACCCGGGTGATGTCAACATGGCACGCGACGAAGCGATTTCGCGCGCGGTGAGCGCTGGGACGTCGCCGCCGACGTTGCGTTTCTACGGGTGGGCGCCGGCCGCCATCAGCATCGGCCAATCTCAACGATACGATTCTCTTGACGCGAGCGCCTGCGCATCCAATGGCGTGGGTGTCGTACGGCGGGCGACCGGGGGCCTTGCGATCCTGCATACCGATGAGCTGACCTACAGCGTGGCGCTGCCGAAGGAACACCCCATCGCCATGGGCGATCTCATGACCTCGTATCGCCGGATCGCCGACGCCATTCTGGTTGCCCTTGACCGGCTTGGCGTGCGCGATGTTCAAGCCAGCCGGGTCGCCCGCGAGGACAAGGCCAAGACGGGGGTGTGCTTTGAAGCGCCCAGCGACTACGAGGTTGTCGGGGCGGGCCGGGATGGCCTTTCCCGCAAGCTCGTTGGTAGCGCTCAGTGGCGGCGGGTCGACGGCGTCATGCAGCACGGGAGCCTGCCCCTGACGGGCGATATCGCCCGAATCACCTGCTATCTGCTCGACACGCCCGCGCCCGAGGCGGTGCGCGAACACGCCCAGACGCTTGAGGACGCCACTGGGATCGCCGTGCCCTGGCGCCAGGCTGCCGAAGTCTGGGCCGGCGCCTTTGCCGACCAGCTTTCGCTTGAGTACTCGGAGGGTGTCCTGTCACTGGACGAAGCTGAATCTGCGGACGCATTGCTGCGCGAACGCTATGCGGATGATGGCTGGACCCGCCGGAGGTAGGCTGGGCAAATATGAATCCACGCGGCATTCTCCACCGCCTGGCTCCGGGCGAGCCGGCGCCCGTCATCTCCGTCTTCGACGCGCACGGCGCGCCGGTGACGCTCTCCGCGCTCTGGCGTGAGCGGTCAACCGTACTGTCCTTTTTGCGCCACTTTGGGTGAATCTTCTGCCGGACCGAATTGGCCAGGCTGGCCAGGCTCAACGATCGAATCGAGGCGGCTGGCGCGCAAATCGCCGTGATCACGCTCGCGCGTCCGGACGAGTCACTCGCGTTCTGCGCCGAGCGGGCGCCCGCGCTACGCTGTCTTGCGGATCCTGCTGGAGACTCATATCGGGCGTATGGCCTCAAGCGTGGGAGCCCAGGCGAATTGTTTGGCCCGGCTGTTTGGGTGGAGACGGCCCGGGCCAGCCTCAAAGGCGAGGCGCATGGCAGGCCAGTCGGAGACACGTTTCAGATGCCGGGGACATTTGGCATTTCGTCCGATGGAATCGTTCGTTATGCATTTTATAGCCTGCACGCCGGCGACTATCCCACCGAGTTGTCCTTCCTGCACGCCGTTGACGCTCTGGTTGGCTACGACCGTCGCGACCAGCCGGGGAGCTGAACTAATGGCGTCGGGACGGCCTGGAGCGGGCTCAGAAAGCCGAGCTTGCTCGTCATCTTGGCCGGCACGAACCCGAACATGCGATGGACGCTTCCTATTTCAGTTGTCCGGTTGTAGGCCATCGATTCGATCTCGTCCTCGCTGAGCGCGTTGCGAAACCGGCTGAGAAAAGTCGCCACCTGGCGGGTCATCGAGGTGGGCACGCGCAGGATGCGCCGGTGCCGGCCCGCAGCTCGAAGGGTGGTTTCAAATACCTCGTCGAGCCGCATGGAGGCCGGCCCGCCGATGGGCACCACCTGGCGGAACGTCGAGCGTGTGCTGAGCGAGCGCACGATGCAGGCGGCGACGTCACCCACCCAGATCGGCTGCATCTTGCTCTGCCCGCCGTGCGGCGTTGGCACGACCAGGGGCAGGGACCGCGCGATGCTGCTGATCCAGGTCGTCAGCCAGTCCCCTTCGCCGTATACGACCGCTGACTTGAGCACCGTGAAGTTCAAACCGCTGCTCCGGACCATCTCTTCGGCCCGGCCAATGCTGCGCTGAAGCGGGTACGGGGAGCGAATCTCAGCGCCCAGGCAACTCACGCTGATCAATCGGCCGATTTTGTTGTCACGGCAGGCTTGAATCACATTTTGGGTGCCCAGCACATTGACATCTTCCAGGTTGCTCTCGCCTGTACTCTGGCGCACAGACGCCAAATGGATGACCGTGTCGACTTCGCCATCCTCCGTCATCGCGGCCTTTAGCGTGTCTGGCTGGCGCACATCGCCGCCAATAATCGTCACCCTGCGCGGGACGGGGCGTTCGCGGTTCCAATGCCACAGCAATTTAACGCCATGTCCCGCTGCTGTGAGCCTCTCCACCACCGATCGGCCGATACACCCGGAAGAACCGGTAACCAGGATCATTAGGTCCAATTCTAGCCTAGTGCCGCGCCAATAATGGAAATGAAGGCGGCGCCGAAAAAAAGCTGCACCAGAATGCCGGCGCCCCAGGCCAGATACCCGGCCAATCGCTCGTTGGCCCGGAACAGCAGGCCACCGATGACGGTGTTGGCCGCCCAGGCGCAAAAGGCGAACAAGGCGAGGCCAAAAACTGACGAAGCTGGCCCGTATCGATCCGCAATCCCAAGGCCGCTGTAATGCAGGGGTAAGGTCCGGGGCAGCGCCGGAAAGACCGCAAAGGCGACGGCCAGCAGCCCCAGGAAAGCAACGAGTCCGCTCGCCGTCAGGACGCGCGCGAGACGGTCATTCCATAACGGATTTGAACGCAACCCGGGCGTGAGTTTCGAATAGCGCACTTCCTGGGTGGGCCGCATGGCGAGGCGGGTCTCGAACGACTCGTCAAATACGTCGACATCATAGGGCGATACCGCGAAGCTCACGTCAGGCGTTACCACGATCGACTGAAAGTCGAGCGGGGCGTTGGCGTAAAAGCGGATCTTTCCCAGGGCCGGGTGACTGCCTGCGCACACCCACCAGCCGGCCAGCGGCAGCCGCCTCACGCGCAGCCCATCCGCGATGTCCGCCGCCGGGAACACCCGCTGAACCTCGGCCATGGGAATGATCTCGATGGCTCCGCCAGAGCGGATGACGAATGAGTTCCGATCCAGGCTGTAGCTGATGTTGTTCAGACCGCGGGTTTGGTAGGCCAGCCAGACAACTCCGGCAAACGCCGCCACGGCAGCGACAATCAGCACGAAGGTCAGGATCGTTGGCGGGACGAGCGCGGCCACCCCGGCGCATATCAACCCGGCCACAGCCGTAACCACACAGGCGATGATGCCCGAACGGTGCGCCTGCGCCGGATCGGTCTCAAAAAGCGTCACGGTGTCATTTTACCGACAACACCCGCTGTCTGCCGTTCCGTCGCCCGGGCAAAGCTGCCTCTCTCCGATTCTCCCTTTCTCCTGCTAGCCTGGAAAGCTACGACCTGGCAGCGCTATCTTCAGCGCCCAAACCGCAAATAGGGGATCGCCCCGTTTCGGGCTGCGATCGGCGAGGCGCGCGGGCGCAAACTGTCCGGTCGCCTCGAAATAGCCCGATACCAGGCGCAGTTGATCGGCGTCGTCCGATCTCAGCCAGATCGCCACTGCCTTCGAGGGGAAGCAGCGATTCGAAAAGGCAACGACGAAGGGCGCGCCCGGCTTGAGTACCCGCGCCACTTCGGCGAACACCTCGGCCGGACGCTGCAGGTACTGTACCGATACGCAGCAGCATGCGCCGTCAAAAGCGGCGTCCGGGTATGGCAGGACCGGAGCGAGATTGAGGTCCACGACGACCCGGTCACTAAGCTGCGGGTTGTCGCGCATTTCCTCGCCGTTCATCCCGAGCCCGGCGACACGCGCATATGCCGTTTCGGCCGGCAAGTGCGAGCGCCATGAACTCATTAAATCCAGGATCGCGCCGCCGGGCGGCAACAGCTCGCGATAGAGTTGCGTGACCGCCGCGATCGCCCCTTTGTCAATGTGGGTGACTTTGCGGGGGAAAGCGTAGAAGGCTGTGTCGATGGCCCGGTCCTGCTTCTCAAACCAGCGCTGGTCGACGGCGCCAGGCTCGCGCGGTGGTCTTGCTATCATGGCTGAGCGCTTTGGCGGGCCAGAACCTCCTCCAGCACACTGACGTGGAAGCGCCGCCCAATTACCGACGCAATCTGAAGAACACGCTTCGCTTCCTCGGGCAGCCGATCGATGCGGGCGGCCAGCACCCCCTGAAGCGTGTCAGGGATGTCGATCGTCTGAACTTCGCCACTGGCCATCCAGCCGCCCGAGGCGCCCCGGACGATGCCGCCTCGGTCGATCAGCATTCGGATGACCTCCTCGACAAAGAACGGATTGCCCTCGGCCTTGTTCAGGATCAGATCACGGATGCGTTCCGGGAGCGACTCGACTTCGAGCAGATTCGAAACCAATTGCCGGCTGTCGGTGTCGTTCAGGGGCGCAAGCTTGAGTTCGATGGCGCCTACGCCCGCGAGTTCGGGCGCGTCTGTGATCAACTTCCAGCCGGGCGAGTCCCGGTCGGGACGGGTGACGAAGGCGAAAACGATCGGCGCCTGCGCGGCGACCCGGGTCAGTTGGGAAACCAGCTCGACCGATGACGGGTCGGCCCAATGGGTGTCGTCGCAGATGATGATGGTTGGGCATTCTTTGCCCAGGGCGAGAAGAAAACGCTGATAGGCGCTGACATAGCGCGCCTGGAGCGCGGCCCCATCAAGATACCGCACCCGATTCGAATCTGCCTCATCCAGCGGGATGCCCAAAAGATGGGCGAGGAAGGGATAGACGGTGTCGCGCGCGTCGGCGGGCAGCCGGGCCATGCATCCTTCGAGTGCCGCCTGGGTTTCATCGTCCCGCGCTCCGGGAGGCGCCCCGCACAGGGCGCGCAGGATGTCATTGCTCAGGTGATGGGCGACGTTCATGGTGTAAGACAGGCAGCGCCCCTCAACCCAGCGCGCGGGCATGTCTCCGGCCAGGGCCAGCTTGCGCCATTCGGCGATCAAACGGCTTTTTCCAAGCCCGGCTTCACCGACGATCGCGACCAGCGATCCGCGCCCGGCCTGAGCATCGGCCAGCACGTCGGCGAGTGTCGTTAACTCGCGACCGCGCCCCACGAGGGGCGACGCCAGCCCCGTCACGCCACGGGCGCGAGTCGCGCCCTTATTCTCGGCCAGTACCCGATAGACATGGACGGCCTCCGCTTTGCCTTTGACGCTGATCTCGCCCCGGTCCTCAATGTCGAAGAACCGCGCCGCCAGGCGGTGGGTGTTCTGCGAGATCAGTATGGTGTCGGGATCCGCCGCCGACTGCATGCGGGCGGCGAGGTTGAGCGTATCGCCGACTGCCAGATACTCCATGTGCAGGTCGCTCCCGATATTCCCGACCACGACCAGGCCGGTATTCAGGCCGATCCGCATCTGGAAGTCCGGGATGTTGCGCGTTCGGCGCAGCTCGACCGCATAACGGCGAATGGCCTCGAGTATTTCGAGAGCGGCGCGGACCGCCCGCTCGGCGTCGTCTTCGTGGGCGATCGGGGCGCCGAAGAAGGCCAGCACACCGTCGCCGAGCAATTGGGCGATCGTGCCCTCGTACTTGTAGACCGCGTCGCTGACCCGCTGGTGGGCGCCTGTGACGACGTCGCGCCAGTCCTCGGGATCCATCCGCTCGGCCAGGGCCGTCGAGCCGACGATGTCGGTGAACAAGGTCGTCACGAGCTTGCGTTCGCCTTCGGCGTGACCGCGCTGGGCGCGGATCTTCTCGGCCACGGCTTGTGGCGCGGCGCGGCGCAAAGCCTCCAAAGAGGCCGGGCCGCCCCGCGGAGGTGAGTCGGGCACCGGGGTCGCCGCCCCTTGCAGCTTGAATCCGCAGGTTTTGCAGAACTTTGCCCCGGGTTTAACCGGGTTGTTGCAGTTTGGGCATGCTTGCTGCAAGGCCAATCCACAGTTCTCGCAAAAGCCCGCGCCGGCTTCGTTTTCAAACCCGCAGCTATGGCACTTCATGATTCCTCCAGGATTCGCCGGACATCCGGCAGAGCGAGAAAACTCAGGCGCAGATTGTCACCGCCCGCATGACCGGCGATGTAGGCGATCTCTGTTCGCGCTCGTTCTCGCGCCAGGCCGGCTTCGGCCTCGCGGCCCTGCGCGCCCAGGACATCCGTGAGGGCCGACCAAGCCTGCCATACCCACCGGTGAACGCCCATTTGCCCGGCGAGCGCAATCGCTTCGAGAGCCGCCCCTTCCGACTCGGCAAAACGCCCGAGAGCGCGCATGCTCCGGCTTACGCACGTTAGGATCATTGGCTGGTAGATATGGCAATTGAAGCTGTTCAGAACCTGACTGGCTTCCGTACTCGTTCGCAAAACGGTCTCGGCGGTCCCACATGCGCTGACGTACTCCATCTCGGCCAGAATAAACTGCGCCGTGGAAAAGTCGCGCTCCGGACGGTCTGGCCGGGCGACGACAATTGCTTCGGTCGCGGCGGCGCAGTCGCCCATTGCTGTCGCGCACAATGAAGCAGTTGCGAGCGGATAAAGTCGCCAGCTTGGCAAAAATGACGCAGCGGCTTCAAGCGCTTCGCGGGCGACGATCAGCCCGCGCTCGGGCTGGCCGAGATCGATCAGACATTCGGCCAGGTGGCACGGCATCCAGATCTGCGAAATCGAAAAACCCGCCGTCTTGCCGATCGAAACCGAAATGTCTGCTTCGCGCATCGACTCGCTGTATCGCCCCTGAGCCAGGAGAATCTGAGCGAGGATCAATCTGCTGAAGGATTGGCCCCAGAGGTTGCCAGTCATCTCGGCGATGCGGATCGCCTCCTGGACCGTCCGCTCGGACTCCGACAACTGGCCGGCCATTTGCAGCATGTCGCCGAGATTGCTGAGCGTATCCGCCAGCAGAGGCAAGTTGCCGATCTCCCGCCACAGGTCTTCGGCCTCCTGAAGCGCGCGCAACCCCTTGTCCGGATCGCCGGTCATCACATACGCCATGTGCAGGTCATTCAACGTGAAGGCGAGTTGTTCCTTCAAACCGAGTTCGCGCGCGATGGCCGCGGAGGTTTCGCCGGCTCTTCGCGCTCCGGGCACGTCAGATTCGAATTTCGAAACCACCAAGAGAAGCCAAAGGGCCTTGCTCTCCGCCGCGCGGTCGCCCGATATTGCTGCCAGCTGAAGCGCCCTGTTGACTTCTTGCTTACCCCGCTCAGCGTCAAAACGGCTTGTCGGCGCGCAGAAGATGGTCGCCCGGGCAAGGATTGTCTGGGCCTTCATCGCCAAATCATCGCGCTCGGCGGCCAGCGCCTCCAGCGCGTCATAAGTCGCCAGGGCCGCGTCGTAGTCGCCTACCGTCGCGCGCAGCTGGCCCGCCCGAATCGTGACATCGCAAATCACTGTCCCCGAAGAGCCGCCGCGCAAGGCGATGACCTGGGCCCGGTCAAGCAGCAGAATGGCCTCTCGGGCTGCGTAACGGCGCGCAGCGGACTCGGCCGCCCGGAGCAGATAGGTCAGCGCCCGCGCGTCGTCGCCAGCCTCATCGAAATGGCGGGCCAGGACCGGGGCCAGGTCATCCGGGCTCTCGGTCGAACCCCGCTCCAGACATTCTCCAACGTCCAGATGCAACCGTCGGCGATCCTGTTTCAGCATGGAGCCGTATGCGGCTTCCTGCGAGAGCACATGCCTGAATGCATATTCCGGATAGGGCTCGCGAGCCGCCTGGCGGATGAGGCCGGAGCCTTCGAGGGTGTTGAGGTGCGATCGGAGATGGGTCTCAGGCATGTTTGATTTCAGCCGCCCGCGAGGCGCGGCCCGGTCTCCTCGCCGGCCTCAATCCGCCGCACATCCGGCATTGCCAGAAAACTTGCCCGCAATTCAGCGCTCCCGGCGTTTTCGGCGATGAAGTCGATCTCTTGCCGGGCGCGCCCAAGCGCAGCGTGCCCTTCATCCGCGCGGCCCTGCGCATTCAGCGCAGCGGCCAGCGCCGCCCAGGCGCGCCAGGCGCCTCGGCGCGCGCCCATCTCCGTCATCAGCGCCAGGGCCGAACGAGCCGAAGCTTCGGCCTCGCTCAACCGGCCTAGCCTGAACTCTGCGTCGGACCTTCTGGTTCTCATCAGTCCATTGAAGACGCGGCATTCGAAGGCGGCGAGCTCCGCTTCGTTTTCGATCGATACGGTGATCACCCGCGCATCGTCGCCGACGAGCCAGGCGTATTCGACCTCAGCCAGGGACATGGGGATCGCTGAAATGTCGGCCAGAGACGCCACCTTGCGCGCCCGGGCCATGGCTTCGGTTGCGGCTTCAGAATCACCCATCGCGATCACACACAGAGCTTCCGTCACGGTCGGAAACCCCAGCCAGCTCGGCACGGAGGCGATGGCTTCGGCCTGGGCTGCGCGCGAAAGCTCGGCGCCCAGCGTGGCAGCGCCAAGTTCCGCGAGGCAGCCCGCCTTGGAGCAGGGCGCCATGATCTGTGAGATCGCAAAGCCCGCCCGCTTTCCGAGGTCCTTTGCCTCGTCCGCCAGCGCGATGGCCTGCCCATAGCGGCCCGTGTCCCACAGGATCTGGACCAGAATGCACTTGCTGTAGGCCTGGCCCCATAAGTTGCCGGTTGTCAGGGCAATCTGGGCCGCTTCGTTGAGCGTGGCCTCGCCCTGGCGCAGCAGTCCGCCAATCCACAACTGCTCCCCCAGATTGGTCAATGTGTCAGCCAGCAGCGGCAGATTCCCCAGCGAGCGCCACAGAGATTCCGCCTCCCGAAGCGCGTTAATGGCCAGTGACAACTCGCCACTCGCCATGTAAACGGCATAGATGTCGTTCAGGGTGTAGGCCAACTGTTCTTTCAATCCAAGTTCGCGCGCAATCGCCGCGGACGCTTCGCCAGCCGCGCGGCCGCGGTCGGGCTCTCTGGAAAACTTGGAGACAAGCAGGATCAGCCAGTGGGCCTTGCTTTCCGCCGCCCGGTCTCCGGTCACGATCGCAAGCCGAAGCGCCTCCTCGGCCTCGCGCAATCCGCGCGCCGCGTCAAAACGGGTCGTGGGCGCGCAGAAAACCGCGGCCCGGGCAAGGTTGGCCTGGGCCTTCATCGCCACGTCGTCGCGCTGGGCGGCCATCAACGCAAGCGCGTCATAGGTCGCCAGCGCCGCGTCGTAGTCGCCGGCCATCTCGCGCAGCCTTCCCGCCCGGAGAGCGACATCGCTAATTGTTGGGCCGGGCGCGTCACTTCGGGCGGCGACGGCATGGGCACGGTCAAGGTGCATGATGGCTTCGCGGGTCGCGTATCGGCGCGCGGCGGACTCAGCGGCGCGGAGCAGGTACGCCAGCGCCCGCGTGTCGTCCCCCGCCTCGTCGAAATGCAGGGCCAGGATCGGCGCCAGTTCGTCCAGGTTTTCGGCTCCGGCCCGCTCCAGACAATGACCAACGTCCAGATGTAACCTTTTGCGATCCTGCTTCAGCATCGTCCCATAGGCGGCTTCCTGCGACAGGACGTGCCGGAACGCGTATTCCGGCATCGGCTCGCTTGACGCCAGGCGGATGAGGCCGGTTGCCTCGAGCGTGCGCAGGTTCGCGCCGAGCGCCAAATCAGTCACGGTCGAACTCCGCGAGGTTCTTCAGGAAGCCGGCCCGCCGGCCGGGGTCGGCAATTTCGGCCGACAGGGTCTGAACCAGCGCCCGGCCGGCTGCCCGGGCCCGATCTGCGCCGGGCCCGTCTCCGGTCGCGTCGGAAAGCTGGGCCTGGGCCGCCTCCAGACGCCACAGCAATCCGCGCGCGCCGATTCGTTCGTAGACCGCGCGCGCCCGAACAAGGTCGTCCGCCGCGCCAATCAGGTCGCCTGTCTGCGTCCTCAGCCGGCCGCGCCAATACCGGCCTTCGGCAGACAAGCGGAGCGCGCCTGAGTCTTCGCGCTCAGTTACATACCAATCGAGAACAGGCAATGCGGCGGCTGCGGTACCCGACCGGAGGGCAAGCTCGCACACGGGGCCAATCACCCAGCGATAAGCCTGAAACGGCAGGCGGGGATACTTGCCGGGCGTCCAAACGAGGGTGAGTTTCGCGAGGGCCGCGGCCGTGTCCCCGGCCCGCAGCGCGGCGCAGGCTCCCATGCCCAGGCCCGCGATTGTCCAACCCTCGGCTTGCATCTGAAGAAACCTGGCTTCCGCTTCGAACGCTGTGGCGCAGGCCCCATCGATGTCCCCCATCTCGCAGGCGAGCCGGTTGAGCATGCTTTGATAAAAGGCAATGAATATCGGAAAACCAGATTCGTGAGCGCGCGGGTTGTTTTCGGCGATGTCGGCCAGCGCGCGATCATATTGCCCTTCGTCTATGAGCGCATCGATGATCGGCCACCGGGTGTAGGCCAGCCCCCACGGATTGCCGGCCGCCTTGCTGATGGCGTAGGCTTCTTCGCAATGCGCGCGCATGCTGGCGGGGTCGCCTGCGAAAAATTCATTCAGGCCCAGATCACCCAGTGTATCGGCCAGCAGGGCGCCGTTGTCAAGCGCGCGGGCCGCCTCGACCGCCTGGCGCGAGCGCTCGCGGGACTGGCGGAAATGACCGGCAACCGCCTCAACTACCGCGATGTCGGCGGCCGTCATGGCGATCAGTTCGCGTATCTCCGTTCGCTTTGGATCGGGATCGGCGAGCGCGATAGCCAGGGCCTCCTCGAAACGCCCGGTGGCTCTCTCAAGATCGGAGAAGCGCAGGCGCAGGGCTGAATTCCAGGTCGCGCGCGCGCGCAGCAACGTGTCTCCGGTCGTCTCCGCCAGGGCGACGGCGCGCTGAATATCGTCATCGAGGTTTGTCCCTATCTCTGTCCCCGCGCCAGGCGTGACGACTCGGATCGTATTGATGTGGTTCAAGGCCTCGATCTGCGTTGCCGCATCGCCAACCCGCTCGCCATATTCCGCCATTTCCTGAAAGTTCCGCAGCGCACTCGGCGGATCGCCGATGTTTCGAAACACGGAGCCCCGGCTGGCGAAACCCGCCCGGATTCGAGGCAGCAGCGCGGGGTTGTCCAGGCGGCCCGCGGCGGCAATCGCGCGTCCGAAATAATCCAGCGCTTCCCGGTTTGCATAGCGCCGCCGCGCGTCGTCGCCGGCTCTCGTGGCGCAATCGAAGAGTCGCGCGTCGTCGCCGGCGCGCTCGTAGTGAAACACCAGGGCTGGGGCGGTGTCGGCGCTCGGATCTGGGAGCGCCTCAATGACGGCCGCGACGTTTCGGTGCAGCGCAGTTCGATCGGATTTGAGCATCGAACCGTAGGCCGCCTCCTGCGAAAGGACGTGATGAAAGGCGTACTCGTCTCCCGAGCCGCCCCCCACGCGCCTGAGCAACCCGATGCGTTCAAGCGCCTTTAAGGTGAGGTCGTTGTTCATGCGTCGGTTTGGCGGGTCATGTGGAGGTTGGTATCCAGGAAAGAAGCCCGCTGGGCGGGATCGGCGATGAACGGCGCGATCTCAAGGGCCATGGCATCAGCCGCGGCGCGCATCACGTCCGAGTCGCTTTTTCGGCCCATCCGGAGCAGCGCATCCGCCGCGCACGTCCGCGCCCGCATCGCCACCGGCCGCAGGCCCATGGCCGTCGCTTCGGCGTCTGCCCGCCCAAATGCGTCGAGCGCGCCCGCGTCGTCGTGGCTCGCCGCCAGGATTCCGCCCAGGCCGTGGTCGATGAATGGCCGCAGGTGGCGCATGCCGCTCTTTTCGGCGAGCGCGCCGGCTTCGCGGATTGTCTCGAGCGCGCCCGGGATGTCTCCCATTTGCAGGCGGGCTTCGGCGACGCCGGCGAGGTTGAGCGGCCGCTGCAGATTCATGTGCGGGGTGGGGGTCGCAATTCCCCGCTCGAAAAGGGCGCGCGCCGTATCGGGCCGGCCGCTGGCCAGCGCAATTTCGCCCAGCGGCCAAGCCGCCATTCCGGCCGCCATGCCGCCCATCGGCGTTTCCATGGGCTTCAGCGCGGCCGCGCTCAGCGCGCTTGCGTCGGGCAGGTAGGCCTGACCCATGTCCAGCATGACCCCACTCTTGAACGCATACGCCATGGCATCGAAAAAGGCCAGACCGCTGCGCCGGCCCGCCGCCAACGCGACATCAATGGACGTTAGCGCGGCGTCATATTCGCCTCGTGCACGAGCCATCCAGGCAAACATGAGCGCGCCGATGGCCTCCGGATAGAGCGCGCCAATTGCGGCGGCCATCTCGTACCCGGCCCGGGCATTGGACATGGCCTGGTCGAGGTCGCCGTTCCGGAGATGATAAAACGCAATCGGATTCCCCAACACCTCCGACAGATGCAGCTTGTCGCCAATCGATTCGGTCAGAACGCGCGCCTCCTGGGCCTTATCCCAGGCCTCTTCGAAGCGGGTCATGTAGGTGAGCGCGTTGGCGACATGGGTGAGTCCAAAGGCCATCTGCTCTCCGAGTTTCAGGTCGCGCCCGATGTCGACCACTTCGTTCATGTACTTGACCGTGTTGTCAAAGTCACCGGCCGCCATCATCAACGTGCAGCGGGTGATGATGTGTTCGGTCAGGCCGGGCTTGTCGCCGCAGCTCCGGGCCAGCGTTTCGGACTCGAGCAGGTTGCCCATAGCCCGCGGGAAGTCGCCCATGAGCATCGACGACACATACGCGGCCTTGTTGAGCGCGGATACGCGCATGGGCGCGTCGTCGTGGTCGGTCGCATAGCGCTCCATATCTGCATAGACCGCCATCGCGCCAGGCACATCCAGCGCCAGGGTGAGCGCTCCGCCGAGTCCTTCAAAAGCTCGCCGAGCGGCCTCGGAATCTTCCACATTGCGCGCGATCTCGAGCGCTTGACGATACAGCTTCACCGCTTCGGGTGTTGAGTAGCTCCGGGCCGCGCGGCTTGCGGCCTTCAGAAGATGGGGCAGCGCGCGGCCAGGATCCTGGGCTGCGACGTACTGCCGGCCGATTTCGTCAGCCAGTTCGGGATCCATCCTTTCCAGGCATTCGCCGGCCCGCTTGTGCAGCGTTCGGCGCCGGCTCAGCAGAAGGGTCGAATAGGCGGCATCGCGGGTGAGCGCGTGTTTGAAGAGATAGGTGCCGGGCAGGGCCGGTTTCGCGTGGACGAGCTCGCGCTCCTCGAGTTTGTCGAGCGCCGGGTCGATGGCTTCGCCGATATCGGATATCTCCTTGAGCACATCCGACTGGAACTCCCGCCCGATCACGGAGGCCGTTTGAGCCGCGCGTTTGCTGCTTTCGTCAAGCCGGTCAAGCCTGGCGCTGATGACGCCTGCCAGCGTATCCGGCAGGGCGATGCTGGCGATTTCGCGGGTTGCCCGCCAGTGATCGCCGTCGCGGACCACCAATCCCCCATCGAGCAGGGATCGGATGATCTCTTCCGCGAAAAACGGATTGCCTTCCGCCCGGGCCAGAATCAAGGCCCGCACGCTTTCCGGCAGATCCTCGATCTCCAACAAGTTGGCCACCAGCGCGCGCGCCTGCCCCTCGGTGAGGGGTTCGAGCACGATCGGCGTATATCTGTCCGCGTGGTCGCGCTCAGCGGCAAGATGAAGCGGCCAGGAAGGTTCGTTCGCCCCGGGCCTGAACACCAGGGCAAGCAATAGCGCTTCTTCGCCCGTCACCGCCATTAGTCGCTCGACCAGATCGAGCGAGGCGCTATCCGCCCAGTGCAAATCTTCGAGCAGGATCAGGAGCGGCTTCGTCGCGGCCCGGCGCGCGAGTGTGTCGATGGCGGCCGCCATGATTCGCTCGCGGAGGAGGGGCGGATCGAGAAAACGAACCCGGCTCAAGTCCTCGCCGGTCGGCTTTACACCCATCAGGGTTGCCAGATACGGGTCCTTGATTCTGGCATACGCTTGCGCCGGCGGCTCGCCCGGACGGACATCAAACATCCGATTGAAGATCTCGATGAACGGCGCGAACGGGCGGGTCATCTCAAATGACAGGCTGCGCCCCTCGAGTCGATCAAAGTCCTCCGGCGCCCGCAGCAGGATCTCGCTTGCCAGCCGGCTCTTCCCGAGTCCGGCTTCTCCGATCAGCGAGACGATCCCGCCTCGACCTCGCATCAGCCGGTCAATCCGCTCCCGCAATTGCGCGATCTCCCGATCGCGGCCGACGATGGGCGAATCCAGGCCGACGATCCCGCGTTTGCTTTCGATCGTCGCTTTGGCCCGCACTACGCGGTAGGCCGGCACCAGTTCGGACTTGCCCTTAACCTCTAGGGCGCCCAGAGATTGAAGTTCAAATGCGTGGCGGACTTCCCGGGCGGTGTTTTCAGCCACACAAATCGTGTCCGGCTCGGCGGCGGACTGCATCCGGGCCGCAAGATTCACGGTATCGCCTACGGCCAGATACTCAACATGCTGACCGGCGCCGATGTTGCCGACGACGACCAGGCCGGTATTCAGGCCGACCCGCATGCGAAACTCCGGAACGCGGCCGGCGGCTTTCAACTGGCGGGCGTACTCGGCCACACCTCGAAGGATCTCGATTCCGGCGAAAATTGCCCGTTCGGGATCGTCCTCATGTTGAGTCGGCGCGCCGAAAAATGCAAGAGCGCCGTCGCCGAGCAACTGGGCGATCCGCCCGTCATATTTCTGAATCGCCTCGGCCACAACGGCATGCGCACCCGAGACAATCTCGCCCCATTCCTCGGGATCGAGCTTCTCGGCCAGGGCGGTCGAGCCGACAATGTCGGTGAACAGGACCGTCACCCGCTTTCGTTCGCCGTCGGCGGGTGTCGTCGCGCCACGGCCTGCGGAAGCTGATTTTCCAAACACGTTCCCCCCTTGGGATCGCCCTGCGGCGATCCGCGCTTGCTACATCATTGGGCTACCCAGGAGTCGCCGGTGTTCCTGCATCATGCAACGGTCCATGACCACGGTCAAGCCCGCCGCGCGCCCGACCGCGGCGGCCTCCTCGTTGACGATGCCCTCCTGCATCCAGACGACCTTTGCCCCGATCTTGATGGCATCTCTGACGATCTGGTGGGCCTCCGCTGCCGGACGAAACATCTGAACGACGTCGATCTTGACCGGCACCGCGGACAGATCGGGATACGCCTTTGAACCCAGAATCCGGTCGGCCTTCGGGTTGACGGGAATGACCTGATAGCGGGCGCGCTTCAGGTAGGTTGCCACTCCAAAGCTGTCCTTGGTCTCATCGGTTGACAGCCCGACCGATGCAATGACGCGAGCGCCTTTCAACACTGCCTTTATTTCTTCATCGGTCATTTTTCCCCCTGCGCGTTTTTCGACAGCCCGCGGAGCGGGAGCCGGACCAAAAAGCGCGTGTCTCCCGGCTCGGTGCGCACCGTGATCTCGCCGCCGTGTTTTTGGGCGATGTTTTGGCTGACGTGCAAACCCAGTCCAGTGCCCTGGCCTTGCGGTTTGGTGGTGAAGAATACGTCAAAAATCCGGCCGACCACCGATTCCGGGATTCCGGGGCCATTGTCGCCGATTTCAACCAGCAGGTCACTGGCATTGGCGGACACCCGAAGCCGAAGTTCACCGCGTCCCGTCATCGCATCAATTGCGTTGTCGATGAGATTGGTCCAAACCTGGTTTAGCTCTCCGGTGTGCGCGTCGATGCTCGGCAGGTCCGCCGCGTAGTCGCGAATGACGGTGACGCCCTGCTTGAGTTTGTGCTTGAGCATGACCAATGTGCTTTCCAGGCCCTCCCGCACATCGGTTGCCTTCATGGAGGCCTGGTCGAGATGCGAGTAATCCTTGACCGCGGTCACAATCTCGGAAATTCGATGGGTGCTATCCGCAACTTCGTCGAGCAGACCGTGAACAAGGTAGCCCACCGCCAGCCAGCGCGCGATCACAGGAACCTGCTCGTTCGTAAACGGCTTCATCCAGGCCTCGAGTTGGGCCCGGTCCCAGCCGAAGGCCGCCAATGGGGTCGCGTACTCCCAGGCTTCACCGAGCCCGTGTGTCTCGAGCCACTCCTCGAGCGCGTATTCGCGATCGTTTTGATCCAGCCCGGTCGGGGGCGCGGCGCCGTGTTGGTGCTTCGCGATGTCGGCGCGCAGCTGATCGACGACCACGGCGTTCAGTTCCGGAGTCAGGCGCAAACTATCGACGTCGCCCCGGGCCGAGAGCCACCTTGAGATGGTCTCTCCCAGCAGCCCTGCGCTGCGCCGCGCGGCCGCCGCGGGGTTGTTCAACTCGTGGGCAAGGCCGGCAGCAAGCGTGCCGAGCGAGGCGAGCTTCTCCTGCTGGCGAACCATCGACTCGGTGTTCCGCAAGCGCTTCATGATCGTCTGCAGGATTACCATGGCCGTGCCGGCGTTGTCGCACAGCAACGCTTCAAAAAGCGTCCGGCTGATCTTGAAGAGCAAACCGGGCTCGCGCGCGCGCACGGTCGCCGAGCGTGGTTCATTGCCGATCAGCGACAACTCGCCGAGCATTTCACCCTTCCCTCGAATCGCCAGGAAGACCTCCTGTGCGCCCGCTCGCTTGACCACCTCGAAAACGCCGCTGGCAATGACGTAGAAGGCGTCGGGCGCGCTACCTTCCTCGAGCAGGACCATCCCGGCCGGCACCGACTCCCATTCGCCGTTCTCAAGAAGCCAGTTGAGCTTCTCAAGAGACAGGCCCGAGAACAGCGAGAGTTCGGCTAGAAATGTCGCTTCCATGCCTAGATGGTTGACAGGTATTGCCAGAACATGGACACCGCCGCATCGCCATCGCCAACCGCGGCGGCGACACCATGCCGGGTGCCATTCCGGACGTCCCCAGCGGCAAAGATCCCCGGCACGCATGTCTCCAGCGGCAGCGGATCGCGGTCCAGGGTCCACTCCGGCGGCCGTTTGCCGTTTTCGAGCAACGTGAGCCCGGTCATGATGCTCCCGTCATCGGTCCGCCGCAATAGGTTGGCGGCAAAATCCGTCTGCGCCTTTTGCCCGATGAAGACGAATAGGGCCGCCGCTGGCAACGTCTTCGTTTCGCCTGTGAGGGTGTCTTCGATGACCACTTCGTGGATGGTCTCGTCCCCGTGGACTTCCCGCAAGACTGTCTTTTCAAGCAAGTGGATTCGCTCATTGGAGCGGATGGCGCTGTCGAGGTAGCTCGACCAGTCTGGGTCGCTTCGAATCAGGACCGTCACCGAACGGGCGTAGCGGGCCAAAAACAGCATGCCCTGGGCCGCGGAGTTGGCCGCGCCGAGCACAATTACATCCTTGTCCCGGTAATACATTGCTTCGGTGTGGGCGGCTCCGTAGTAGACGCCCGCGCCATTCCACTTCTCCACACCGGGCAATTCAAGGGTCCGGAACCACTTGCCGGTCGCGATCAGGGCGATCTTGCACCCAATCTCGCTGCCGTCGTCCATTTCGATAATTCGAGTCGCCCCATCCGCGCGGAGGCCCTTAACCGCCCGGGTCGTCAGAATCTCGGTACCGAAACGCTTGGCCTGGCTGACCGCCCTGCGGGTGAGGTCACCACCCGAGATCCCGGCCGGAAATCCAAGGTAGTTCTCGATCTTAGGGCTGTTGCCGGCCTGGCCGCCCGGCGCCTGGCGCTCGACGAGAAGCACCTTGAGCCCGTCTGCGCTGGCGTAGACGGCCGCCGACAGGCCGGCCGGCCCGCCGCCAATGATGACCACATCGTAGAAAGGGCGGGTCGCGCGAACGCCCAACCCAACCTTCTCCGCGAGCTCGGTCTGGCTTGGCTGAACGAGAGAGGCGCCATCCGGGAAAAGCAGGACGGGAATCCTGGCGGGACCGGACGCGGCGGCTTCGGCCAGTTTGCGGGCATCGGCGTCGCGCTCGATGTCGAGGAACTTGTAGGGAACCGCATTGCGGGCCAGGAAATCTTTGACTTCGTGCGAGTCCGATGACCACAGCGTCCCCAGGACGCGGATCCCCTCAAATGGCGCGCGGGTGTTGGCTTTCCAGTCCTCCAGCAAGCCGTCAAGGATCGGATAGAGGTGCTCGTGGGGAGGGTCCCAGGGCTTCATCAAGTAGTAGTCGAGGCCGACCTTGTTGATGGCGCTGATGGCGGCTTCGGTGTCTGCATACGCCGTCAGGAGCACCTTGCGGGCATCCGGGTAAATCCCCATCGCCCGCTCCAGAAACTCCACGCCGTTCATACCGGGCATGCGCTGGTCGGCGACAAACAGGGCAACCCGCTCATTCCGCTCCTGCAGTTGCAGGAGGGCTTCCAGCGCGGCAGCGCCCGAGTCGGCCTTGAGCACGCGGTAGTCGCGGCCGTATTTTTGGCGGAGATCGCGCTCGACGGCATTCAGGACGGCCCGGTCATCGTCGACGGCCAGGATGAGTGGTTTTGGCATTTCGGACTCTCGTACTCCTTGGGTTTCTGATCAGACTCAAGGTATATCCGAACCTCGGGATTGCGCAAGCCCGTTCCGCGCCCAAAACCAGATCACGGGTCAGGTCCGGAGACCTTTATCCGGCCGCCACGCGCGCCGAATGCGTCGGGGACCCCACGGGCGCGCCATCGCGTGGCCTGCCGGATGACTTCGGAGCGCTCCCTCGAGTTTCGAGCCGCAGACTCAAGCCCTTGAGCGCTCGGAGCGCATGTAGCATCGCCGGACGTGCTTGGGCAGAAGGGCGCTCCGAGCGCTTGAGTCTGGCCAACGGGTCGGCGCTCTTTGCGCTGGCAAATTCGGTCGCGGGAACGCCTCACGAATTTGCGACTGTAGTGTTAGTGGCGGTAAACCGCCGCGACCGCCAACCCAAATGGCATCTGCCTCGCGGGTAATGTGTGGGCGGTCGCCCGATGGAGCAGGGTTTGGCTGGCCGCCTGGTCCACCGAGTCATCCTCGTCGTCAACCGCGGGCGTGTCGCTGTAGGCCATCCGGCATCGACGGGCAGATAGGCAGAAACATATGCGCCAGGCGATGGCTACCGCGCCGCGCGACCTATAATCCACCCATGACCGCAGATCGAAAATTCGGGTTCAACACCCTGTCGTTGCATGCTGGCCAACGACCGGATCCCACCACCGGCGCCCGGGCGATGCCGATCTATCAGACGACCAGCTACGTCTTCGAAGACACCGAGCACGCCGCGAATCTGTTTGCCCTGCAGCGCTTTGGCAACATCTACACCCGGATCATGAATCCGACCACGGCCGCGTTCGAGGAGCGCGTGGCCGCTCTGGAAAATGGGCGGGGCGCGCTCGCCGCCGCAAGTGGCCACGCCGCCCAGTTCCTGACCATGGCGACGCTGATGGAGCAGGGCGGCCACATCGTCGCTAGCAAGTTGCTCTATGGCGGAACGCATACCCAGTTTGACATCACCCTCCGCAAGTTCGGAATTGCCACGACCTTTGTCGATCCGTCCGACCCTGAGAACTTCCGGCGCGCGATGACGCCGGCCACCCGGGCCGTGTATGGCGAGACAATCGGCAACCCGCGCGCCGATGTGCTTGACCTTGAGGCCGTCGCAAAAATTGCCCACGAAAACGGCGTGCCTTTCGTCGTCGACAACACACTCGCCTCGCCTTATCTCTGCCGGCCGCTCGACTGGGGCGCCGACATCGTCGTCCATAGCGCCACCAAGTTCATCGGCGGGCATGGCACCAGCATCGGCGG
>JBKJQK010000312.1:0-14122 GCA_046594095.1 Anaerolineae bacterium
GTCGCCGTGGGATTGGTAAGCAGACTCAGCATCCCGGCATCCAGGATGAAAAGCGTGGTCCGCGTGTCAACGATGTTCACGGCTGTTTTCGGCGGGAGATCGGGAATAGCTTGCGCGCGTCCGCACGCTCATGGTCGAGCGCCTTGACCAGATAGGTGAGCGTCTCACGTTGGGCAATCGCTTCATCCGGCGACGGCGCAGACAGCCGCTCCAGCACAAGAAGCGCCGACTGATTGCGCTCCATCAGCGCCTCATCCCCGATTTGGCCGGGGAGTGACAGCGGATCGGTTGCCGCGGGCGCGAGCGGAGGTGGCGCGGGCGCGGGCGGCGCCTGGATCGGCGAAATCGTTTGAAGCCGGGGCGGCGGCTCGGTGACCTTCGCCTGCGCCCCCCGGCGCGACGGCTGGCCCGACATCCCGGCCCGGTAGTCCATCAGCGACCCGCGATTGATGAGCAGCGACGAGCCCAGCTTCTGCGCTTCGATCGCGCCGTCGCGCGCGAGCTGGCGCACATACTCCTGGTTATATCCCGCGGATTCGGCGGCCTCGCGCACGGTCAGCCAATCACCACGATCAAATGGGGTAGAGGCAGCTTTACTCATCGGCGGTGTTCCTAGCAACGAACTAGGCGGATTGTATCATGCAAGATAGCATGCCCCAAAAGGCCGGCTTCCGGCCCGCCTCACGCTCCGCGCCGATCCTCAGACATCAGCTTGGCCTGGCGGATCCACCCCTCGTAGTCGGGCTTCTTGTAGAACGGGGGCTTGATCATGTCGCGCAGCCTCTCGGGTGACGCAACCTTGAGATCCTCCACAGTCCGGATGCCCGCGGCGATCAGTTTGCTCGCCACATCGCGGGTCAGGCCGGGAAAGCGGGCCATCACCACTCCGTTTGTGAGCGACTGCTCCACCGAATCCGGCAGCCGGCGCCCCGCGCCCTCGTCATCCTGCTCGCGTCCCCCGCCGAGGAACGCGGGCACTTCGAGGCCCTCGTTGTCGCGGCGGGCCTCAGGCTGAGCGGCCCGCGGCGCGCGGAGCGGCGCCGGGCGCGACTCACGGGATTCGGCCGAGTCCCAATTTTCGCGGGTTGGCGCCGGTTCGGTTCGCCCGGCTTCGCGCGCGGCCGCCGACGATTTCCGGAGCCGCTCGACCGTTTGTCGTTGTTGCGCCCCTTCCTTGATCGCGGCTTCCAGACGCTGGTTCAACACGCCCACCTGCGAGGCAAGGCGCTCGGTCGTTCCGGCCTGCTCCAGCGACTCAGCCTGGGTCTGGTCAAGAGCAGCCTGCAAACCGGCCACATTGTGGCGCAGGCTCACCATGGTGGCCTCGCGATGGCCGGCAACTTCCTCGGCTTGCCGCGCGGCGGCCTGGGCCTTGCGCAGCTCGCGAGCCAGGAGTGACAGCACGGGCTCGCCTTCCCGCTGGCTCTGCGCCTTTGCCCGCTCGAGCAGGGTTGCTTCGTCGGCGACCGGCGCCAGGTTCGGCCGAAGACCGGCCAGTTCCTCGCGCGCGTCGTTCTGGGCGGCCCGCAATTCAGCGGCGTCGCGGCCGAGCGCTTCCGCTTGCGCCTGTTGCGTCGCAGCAGCCCGGGTCGCGTCATCGGCACGGGTCTCGGCCTCAGCCAGCTTCTCGCGCAGCCGCTCTATCTGGATTGCCGCATCGTTGGCCTGCTTCGCGCGCTGCTCAGCAGCGGCGAGCCGCAACGAAGCCTGTTGCTCGGCCCGCTGCAGCTCGCGCTGAGTCTGCGCGAGCTGGCTGGCCAGCGGCCCATGACCAGCCGGTGTCGCGGCCGCCACAACCTGCTGATTCAGCCGCTGGATCATCTTTTCCTGGGCCGCAAGCTGCTCGGTGGACGCTCGGGCAGTGGCCTGAGCCGCCTCCATGTCGCGGGTGGATCGGGTCACAAGACGCTCGTATTCGGACACTGACAGGCGCGCCTGCTCGGCCGCCGAGCGCAACTGGCGCGCGTCAAGGGTCAAGTGCCCGATCGCCGTCAGGCGCTCCACGGCGTCACGGCGGGCCGCTTCCACTTCCCGGTCGCGCTGCGCGAGTTGGGCGCGCAACTCGCCGATTCGGGCGTCGCGAGCCTCAAACTCGCGCCGGCGATCCGCTTCGGCCGCCGGCGAAAGCGCCGACGCCCGCTCTGAAGTGGCAATCTCGCGCTGCGCCTGCGAAAGCGTTGTCTGGGTCACACTCAGTTGCTGGGTCAGGCTGGCAATCACCTGCTGCTGGTCTGCCCCGAGCTTCTGGACGCGCTCAAGGCGGGCAACGTTGTCCTTTAGCTGAATATTGAGACGGGTGGCCTGGAGTTGCGCCTCGGAGGCCTGGCGCTGGGCATGATCGTGCCGGGCTTGTATCTCGCCAAGCTGGCCCGCCAGCTTCTGAATGGTCGCATGCCGCTCGGCGGCGGCTCGCTCGGCGTCCTGCGCGCCGGCCCGCGCGCGCTCAGACTGGGTCTGCAGCGACTGCGTTGCGGCTTCGAGATCCAGCGCCCGTCGCTGGGCGACCTCTAGCGCGCCCTGGGTCTGGCCGAGAAGGCCCTTGGCGGACTGCCATTGCGCCCGATAGGACTCGCGCTCGCGGGTGCGCTCCTGGGCGGTCCGCATCGCCCGCTCCAGCTCAGCCGTCGCGGTCTGGGCCGAGCGAATCGCCCGCGCGGCCTCGTGCTTCCAGGCGCGCGCCTTGCCCAGCATGAGGCCAAGCAGCGGAAGCGCCAGAATAAACGCGCCAAGCAGCGCAAGCAGCGCAGCAACCAGAACCCATCCAGGATCGCCCAATAAGTTCGCCATGTGTATTGCAAGGTGCCAGCCGAGTCAGTGCATTTGCGCGCCACCGTTATCCAGTAACACGCAAGATCACGCCCAACCGGTCAATGTGTCGTGCATGGTAACCACCGGGCGCGGAGTCGTCAATGCGCAACTAGCATTGCGCCAGTAATCTGGTATCGCACTAGGTCGATTCAGAGAGACTATGCCCAGACGCGATTCGCGGGCGCCGCCTGGGCCGGCCAGATCTCATCCCGAAGCGTATCAACATACTCGGAAATGTTGAACTCGCTCCACTCGCGGGTGCCTCGCGGCGTGAGCTGAAAGAGCGATCCGCCCAAAAATGGGGAGTTCCACCGGCCTGGGTATTCAGAACGCGGGGCGCGCCCCGATCGGACCAACTCATCCTGGTTGTCGATCAGCATCGGCCGGGCCATAACTTCGCGCCAGCGCCGGACGAATGCGCTGAATTCCTGGCGCGTGAAGCCCTGACCGGCGAAACCCTTGCCGTTGTCCACACCTGTCTCGGCCGAAACAATGCCGCGAACCCGCGGGTCAAACCCGCATCGGGTGAAATAGAACTCCCACCGGCGCGGCCACCACACCAGGCTCGCGTCATCAAACAGGCTGCGCGCCCCGCTCTTCTCGGGAACATAGGTGTGCTGATTGAAGAGCATCAACCCGGCGTTGTATGCCGCCGAATAGCCATCCCGGATCGCCGCGCACACCTGGGGGTTGGCCAGGTCAGGCGTGCCCATCGAGAAGCCCCCGCCCACATAGCGCGATTTTCCCCCGCTGCGCTGGCGGATCAACTGAGCGACGGCGACATCAAAGGCCGCCCGCTTCCGGATGGCGTCCGGGGTGTCGTTGATCGAATCGTTCTCGTTCATCCCGAGGTAGTAGACCCCGGACCCGAGCGCCCCGAGGGTGCCCACAAACTGCTCAGGATCAGGCAGCCAGTTTGGCCAATTGCGCCGGGCCAGAACCACTGCCCCCTGCCCCGCCAGACTATTCGCGACATCAAAGCTGTCCATCACCGTGAACCAGCGGCAGCCAAGACGGAACGCGTCCTGCGCGCTTCGCCCAATGGTCAGGGTGTGCACGCCCAGGGCAATGTCCTGGGGCATGATCGGCGGCGGGAGCTTTGGCGCGGGGGCCGGCTGCGGCGCCGGCGCGCCAGGCGGGATCGGCTGGGGCTGGACGTCAACCCAGTTCTCATACAGTACGGCGCGGATTACCGCCCGGGCCAGGGTCTGGCCATAGCGCGGGGTCAATGATTTGATCTGCCCATCCCAGGGGCCGATCACCATGATGCCCGCGTCCGGGGCCTCGGCCTGGATGACGCGCCCGGGCCAATTGGCCGGCAACGCCAGCACAAAATGCATTTGGCGGCCCGGTTGGGGCGGGTACTTCGGATCGGCGCTATCCGAGGGGAAGAAGTCCACTTCCAAAATCGCGGGCTGCCCATCCTTGAGATGGCTCTGCAGCCGCTGGATCACATCCGGCGGCGCGTCCTGCTCATACCGCTCGGAAAACCACCCAATTTTCACCGCCCCGCCCGTCTCGTCATCGACATTGAAGCGGGCCGCAAAACCGCCGTACGGGCCGGGCGGCAGATACCCGCCATTAACCTTTCGCCGGTCATTCACTTCCCCGGGCATCAAGGGCTTATCGAGGGCCGAGTTAATCAGAACCGTGAAACAGGTCAGCAGACAGCCAAAATCACCGATGGTCACGGTCGGATCATTGGTGTTTCCGAGCAGCAGGTCCTTCCAGCGCGGATCGCGCTGGCTCAACGGGAAATAGCGGGGCGCGAGGGCACCCAGCGCGCCCAGCGGATTCGTCCTCTGGCCCGCGGCCTGAGCCTCGGAGGCCGCGATAAACCGGCCGCCGGCCATCATCCACCAGCCGTCGCGCAACTCAGCCCCGCGCAACACGTCGCCATAGTGGGCGGCCCCCACGATGTTCTGAATCACCCGGTCGTTGGGGCTGTTGCGCATCAGCGCGCCGGTGGGTTTGATGATCCGGATGTCGGTTGGCATGGGCGTGTCCGTGGTATTCTAGCCGCGCATGTTCAAGAAGATTCTCATCGCGAACCGCGGCGAGATTGCCGTTCGTATTATCCGCGCTTGTCACGAACTTGGGATCGACACGGTCGCCGTCTACTCGGATGTGGACCGGAACTCGCTCCACGTCCGCCTGGCGGACGAGGCCTATCTCATCGGCCCCGCGCCTTCCCGGGATTCATATTTGAGGATCGACAAGATCATCGACGTCGCGCGGAAATCGGGAACGGATGCGATTCACCCGGGCTACGGCTTCCTGGCCGAGCGGGAGGACTTTGCCCAGGCCTGCGCGGATGAAGACATCATCTTCATTGGTCCCTCGCCATCCGCAATCGCCAAGATGGGTGACAAGGCCACCGCCCGGGCCACGGTCAAGGCGGCCGGTGTCAATGTGGTTCCCGGCACCGAGGGCGAGGCCGATCTGGGAGATGAAGAGCTGATCGCCCTTGCCCCAGGGATCGGTTTCCCGCTCCTGATTAAGGCCAGCGCTGGGGGCGGCGGCAAGGGCCAGCGCGAAGTCCGCAACATTGACGAAATGCCCGCCCTGCTCAAAAGCGCCCGCCGCGAATCGGAGAGCGCGTTTGGCGACGGCGCGGTCTATCTTGAAAAAGTGGTCGAGGGCGCCCGGCACATCGAATTTCAGCTCCTGGGCGATCACTTTGGCAACATCATCCACCTCGGCGAGCGCGAGTGCAGCCTGCAGCGGCGGCGCCAGAAGGTGCTTGAAGAATCGCCGTCGCCGGTCGTCGACACGGATTTGCGCTGGCGAATGGGCCAAATGGCGGTTCGGGCCGCCCAGGCCGTCAACTACACAAACGCTGGAACCATTGAATGCCTGCTCGACAAACACGGCAACTACTATTTCATGGAGATGAACACCCGTCTCCAAGTCGAGCACCCGGTCACCGAGCGGGTCACCGGCATCGACATTGTCAAGGAGCAGATTCGAATCGCCCGCGGGCGGAAGCTGCGTTATCAACAGGCGGACATCACTCAGACCGGTTGGGCGATCGAGTGCCGGGTAAACGCGGAGGATCCCTTCAACAATTTCCTCCCCAGCACGGGCACGATAACGCGCATTCAGTTTCCAACCGGGCCCGGCGTGCGGGTCGAAAGCGGGGTCTATGAAGGCTTCGCAATCTCCCCGTACTATGATTCGATGATCGCCAAGATCATTTGCTGGGGCGACTCGCGACCCGAGGCGATTCTGCGCATGCGCCGCTCGCTTAACGAGTTTCGGATCATGGGGGTCAAGACCAACATCCCCTTCCACCAGCAGCTCGTGGGCAGTTTGCGCTTCCAGGCCGGCCAGTTCGACACCCGTTTTGTGGAAGACCGGTTCACGATGGAAGACGCCTCCGATGCGGACGCCGATGTCGCCGCCCTTGTCGCCACGTTGGTGGACCATCACCAGGGTCAGGCAGCGGTCAGCCATATTGAGCGGGGTTTGCCCCTCCGCTCGAGCCGGTGGAAGTGGTCTCCTCGGTGATATGCGCCACAACCCCGATCGGCTCGCCTGGACTGTGCTGCTTGCTTCGTTCGCGATATTCGTCGCGCTGATCGTCGGCATCCCGTTGGGCGTTTCGGCCATTGTCAATCAGTCAACGGTGCCCGCCACCGCATTTGTTCGCCTGCAGGCCGGCCGAATCCAGACCTATGCCCCGCCCTCCACGGAGCGAGATGCCCGCGTGGTCGGCCTTGACGGCCGCGATGTTGAAGAGGGAAGTGCCATCATCGTGGATCCAGATGCCTCTTCGCAGGGCCTTTTCACCGTAACACCGGCGGGCGCCCGGGAACCGGTCCTGAGCGCTCAAGTGTATTCCGGCGCCCGTGTGCAGATTTGGCGCGCTCGTTGGCCGCGCTTTTCGATTTCAGCGGCCTCCGATGAGATCATCCTCATCATGTCGGCCGGGCGCGCCCAATTCACGTCCCGCCCGAGAGATGGCCGAGCCGCGATTGTCACGGTCCTTACCCCATACGGCTATTTCAATCTGGGCACCGGCGCCTTCACCATTGAAGTTGCGGCCGGCGAGGCGCGCGCCCATGCCCGCGAGGGCTCGCTGGTGGCCGTCTCAAATCGCGCGAAATTGGCCCCGCTTACCCTGAGTCCCGGCGATCGGACCGCGCTCAAGGATGATCAGTCTCCATTGTCGAAGGCTCCTCCCGAACGCAACCTCGTTCGGAATAACGAGTTCGTCGGCGACTACACACCGTGGGAGACTGAGATTCGGACGGCGTCCGGGGCGGAGGGCCTGGCCCTGCTCAACCTGACCGGAGGGGAATCGTCGCTCATTCTTGACCGGCGAGGCAATGAACTGAATTGGGGTCGCACCGGCGTATTCCAGATCATCAACGAAAACGTCGCGGGCAGGCAGTCGCTCCGACTGCGAGTGGATTTTCGGATCATGGCGCAGCAGATCAAAGTCTGCGGTAATCTCGGATCAGAGTGCCCGCTCATGGTCAACATCACCTTTGTAGACAAGGCCGGCACTCAGCGCGAGTGGTTCCAGGGATTCTATGCCGACGGCACCCCAACCCCGGATCTTCCGGATGTGGTCCGGGACAACCCGACCAACAAACACGTCGCCAAAACGCTGGGCGCGCGCGAGTCATTCGAATCCGAGAACCTGCTCTCCGGCGGACTGCGGGATGCCCAACTCATCCAGCGCGTCCGCGTTTATGCCGAGGGCCACGCCGTGCAGACCCAGATCTTCGATATCGATCTACTGATCCAAGACTAGCCCCGCTAGCATACTAGCGGACGTCAGCGCGGACAATATCGGCCGAAATCTCCGGCTGGAGTTCGAGCGTGCCCCGATAGTCGGTCAGCCGTCCGGATACCCATAGCGTTTCGCCGGCCCGCACAGTTGCCGAAAAAGGCACGCCGACCCAGGCCGCGTCGAAGACCGTCGCGGTGATCTCAGCCCCGTCGGCCCCGCCCAGGATCAGCCGCACCCCGCCTCGAAATGGCGCAACCCGAACCAGGGCCGCCCGGGTCGTCAACCATTGGCCTTCAAGGTCGCGGGTCATTGCGGCCAGCGGGCGCGATTCGGGCGCAGGCGCAGGGGCAATTGACACGTCAGCGGGCATCACGAGCAATTGCCTCCGCCCGCGATAATCGCCAATCCCGCCTGTGGCGCGGACCCACGCGCCCGGAATCGGCGCAAGCGCTCCCGCCGAACCCGGCGCCGCCAGCGCGACGACCGCGTCGGCTTCGGCGTTTCCCGACCGCAGGCTGAGGATACGCAGGTTTCCAATGTCGCGAATTCGCCGAACTTGCGCAACGACGCCGGCCCGCTCGCCCAAATCCATTCCTTCCAGGGCCGAAAGGACAGAAATATCGGGTACCCGGCGAGTCACGATAAGGCCGTCCGGGCTATTCAGAACAATGGCGGCGTCCTCGTCCCGCACACGCAGGGTACCCTCGACCGAGACTTCATCGCCTGGAGACGGAACGACACCCGCGCCAAGAAGCGCCATCGCCGTCTGACGATAGGCCTGCGCCCGCACCTCGCCCCCGCGATCCCTGATTCGAAACGACAGGTAACTCCCATCCGGCTCGACCGAGGCGAAGTCCGTCACAAATCCGGTCAATCGGACGTACGCAAAATTCATCGCGGGTGTGATTGCGCCCGTGGTCGTCACCGATCGCGGAGCGGCCCGGGCGGACAGGATGAGCGCCCCAAGCCCAATGACGGCCAGGACGAGGGTCAGCATCCGGAAGGGGCGAAGCAAAGCCGATGTCAACGGTAGGAATACACCCGCGAAATGAATGGCCGCGCATCAGCCCTGGCGCGCGTGAACGATCGCGGGCGGGCCGGTTATTCGGCTGGCGGTGGAACTGGCAGGTCTTCGGCTTTGACCTGCATCCACTTTTCGCCCTCTTCGACGAGCATGATCGGAATCCCGTCCCGAATCGGGTATTTCCGCCCATAGACTGGCTCAATCAGCCAGCACTCCTTGTACAGCTCAAGACGGCCAGGATCGTCGCCAGGCACACGTGTTGCGGTGGAAACGCAGAAAGGGCAACGCAGGATTGCCATTAGTTCAGAACTGATCGGTGAAGCCATGGGCCGTTTACGCTCCTGGAGAACTTACTTGTTTCGGGCCACCTCTGTGGCCCACGGCTCAATCTTACCAATAGACCAGCGCGGAATCAGAATGCGGAGTTGCCGGGGCAGCAGATTTACCTCAGCCAGCGCATGGGTTGGATGCCAAAAAAACTCGATGTCGGCTTCAGCGGAGGACAGGCGCACCCGCCGTGAAATTGCGCCACTGGTCAATTCAAATACGAGATTCAGCTCATGGTGCTTCCGCTCGCCGGTTGCGTGGCGCTGGACAAACACGCATTCCAGCGCGCCAAGAAATCGCTCAGCCTTTGCCTTCACGCCCATTTCCTCGCCAATCTCGCGCTCGAGCGCCATCCCGGCGCTCTCGCCAAATTCCACATGCCCGCCCGGAAGATACGCATAGCCGCCACCGGCCGGGCGGCAGAGCATGACGCCGCGAGGGCCAATCAGCACGCCCCGGGCGATAACTTCGATACGGGTGTCATCTTTGATGAGTTCCTTTGTCATGATGTCCGCGCCCCGAAGATCATACTACAACGTTACGCAATCGGCGTGCCGGGACCGCCGGGCGGCGGGACGCCACGCCTGGCGGCGCGGGCCGAGAGCAACACCAGCAGGGCAACCACGGCCGCAAACAGCGCCGCAAGCGTCAGAAGCTTCAAGGTCGCGGGCTGCGGGATCAGGGCTAGCCCGCCAAAGGCGCCACACGCAGCCGCATATAGGGCAACGATCCGGCGGGCGCTCCATCCCGCGTCGGCCAGCCGAAAATGAAGGTGTCCGCGGTCCCCGCGGGTGGGATTGCGGCCATTCCGCGCGCGGTCAAAAATCTGCCAGGCCACATCCGCGATCGGCAGCCCAAGCACCAGCAGCAGCAACGCGACCTTCGCCCCGGCAATAATTCCCACACAGGCCAGGGTGAAACCAAGATAAGTTGCGCCGCTGCCGAGGAATATTCTCGCCGGCGGCAAATTGAGCAGAAGAAAACCGCACAGGGTGCCCGCCAGAGCGACAGGCAGAAGGGCCACGCTGTACTGGCCCTCGCGGATCATGTGGATGGCCGTCACCGTTGCCGCCATGAGCGCCACTGTCGCGGCCAGGCCATCCACCCCGTCAAGCCAATTCACGGTGTTCATCATGCCCATAAACCAGAACAGGCTGAGCGCCACGACAACAACCGCCGGAACCACGACGGCCTCGCCCGTGAACGGGTTGGTGAAACGCTCGATGAAGGTCAGTGACGCGATCGCCACCCCTGCCGCAACTGCCTGAACGGCAAATTGAGGCATGGGCGGAAGTTGAAACCGGTCATCGAGTAATCCAAAAACGAGAAGGATGACCCCGCCGATCAAGACGCCCGCCAGGCGCTGCCCCTCATTCGGATCGAGTGTCGGGACGCCAAACAGCTGGGCGGCCAGGGCCCCGATCGTGAATCCGGCGAACAGCGGGATGATCCCCAGCCTCGACGTCACTCGGGCGTGTTTGCGTCGGCCGCCTGGCGCATCCGAAATTCCGATCCGCAGGCCCAACGCAATGGCCCCGCGCGTCGCGCCAAATGATGCAACAAGCGCAAGCGCAAAGGTGACAAAGGCGGGCAACGCGGGCATCTGAATATTGTAACGTCGGCCGCTCCGGCGAAGGCGGCTCGTATAATTGTCGGGTGAATGTCCGAGCCGATCGCTTGTCCAATACCCTGCGCCAGCACTGGCTGGCGATTCTCGTCGGCGCGGTGATGGTGTATTCACTTTTGCCCTTTCTGGCGCCAACCCTGGTCAAGCTTGGCGCCACCGGCGTGGCTCGGGTCATCTACGCCCCGTATAAGGCAGTCTGCCATACCTATGCGTTCCGCTCGTTCTTCTTGTTTGGAGAGAGTTTCGAATACCAGCGCGGCAACGGCGACGGCGCTTTTGAGCGCGCCTCGGGCATCGACCCAACGACTGCATCGGGCCTGTTTGCCGCCCGGGATTTCATTGGCAATGAGCAAATGGGATACAAAGTCGCGCTGTGCGAGCGCGATATCGCCATCTACCTCAGCCTGGGTTTGAATGGGATGGCCTTCGCCGCTGTCCGGCGGCGTGCCCGCCAGCTCCCGTGGGCGCTTTTTATTCTGATCGGGCTCGTCCCAATCGGGCTGGACGGGTTTTCGCAAATGTTCAGTCAGCCACCCTTCGACCTCTTACCCGTCTTCAGTGTGCTGGCCTTTCGAGAAAGCACCTGGTGGCTGCGGGTGATCACAGGCAGCCTGTTTGGCACCGCCGTTGCCTGGCTGATCTTTCCGCTCATCCAGGCAGCCTTCGATGGAGACAAGGCCCCGGGATGAAACGCTTCCCTGTTCGCCTGGTTGTGCTGGCTTTGTTTGCGGCCGGATTCGGGTTTGGCGCCGCCTGGCTCGTGCTCCAGGCGAATCAGTCCCAGTCTTCGGCAGGGATTATTGCCGCCCCGCCTTCGCGGCTCGTGCGGGAAGGTCAAACGGCCCCGGACTTCACCCTCGCCACGCTCGAAGGCAAGACTTTCCGCCTTGCCGACCTGCGGGGCAAGCGCGTGTTGGTGAACTTCTGGGCATCCTGGTGCGGCCCGTGTGTGGTTGAGACCCCCGACCTGGTTGAGGCCAACCGCCTGTTGCGTGAGCGCAACGCAAATGTCGTCTTTGTCGGAGTCGCCACCCAGGACGCTCCCGATGACGTTGCCCGATTCACCAGCACGCGCGGGGTAGACTACACAATCGTCCTGGATCCAAAGGGCGCGACCGGCAACGCTTACGGCGTGATCGGCCTGCCCGCGACCTTCCTGGTCGACGAGTCCGGCATTGTCCGGAAGATCGTTCTGGGTGCCATCACGCGTGACCGCGTTCTCGCCGAGTTACCCTAGACAGACAATTCGAAAGCAAATGACTCACCTGCCCGACTCTCCCGTCGCCTTCGCCGTCATTGGCGGCAGCGGCCTGTACGCCATGCCCGGCCTGACCGAAGTGGTCGAAGTCAACGTGGACACACCTTTCGGCGAGCCCTCCGATGCCGTCATCATCGGGACGCTGGGAGGGCGGCGGGTTGCTTTCCTGCCCCGCCATGGGCGCGGGCACCGCTTCAACCCGAGTGAAGTGCCGTATCGGGCCAACATCTACGCCCTGAAGTCTCTCGGCGCGCGACATATCGTCAGCGTCAGCGCCTGTGGCAGTCTGCGCGAACAGCTCCAACCGCGCCACATTGTGGTCCCCGACCAACTGTTTGACTTCACCCGTGGGCGGCGCCCTTCGTCTTTCTTCGAGGCGGGCATCGTCGGGCACGTGTCGGTCGCCCATCCGTTCACAGCCAGCCTGAGCGCGGCTGTCGCCGACGCGGTGGCCGCTTCAGGCGGCGTCGTCCATCGCGGCGGCGCGTTCATCACGATCGAAGGCCCGCGCTTCAGCACCCGGGCGGAAAGCCTGGCCTATCGCGGCTGGGGGTGCGACATCATCGGGATGACGGCCAGCCCAGAGGCTTTTCTCGCTCGAGAAGCTGAGATGGACTTTGCGGTGATGGCCCACGTGACCGACTACGATGTCTGGCACGAGGAAGAAGCGCCAGTCACCGTCGACATGGTCATTCAGCGCCTGCATGCCAATCTCGCGATTGCCCAGCAAGCCATCGCCCGGCTTTCGGCCACGATCCCGGCCCTGCCCCACGAGAGCGCCGGCGCGATGAAATACGCCGTCATGACCGCCGCCAACCATATCTCCCCCGCAACCCGCGAGCGCCTCAAGCTGCTCGTTGGCCCATACCTGACTTAAACACCATGACCCAGCCCACTGACTCAGTTTATTCCCATCGTCCCAGCGCGCCCGTTGCGCTGTGGATTCTTGCGGCCGCGTCCTTCGCCCTCAATGTGATATTGCTTGCTATCGTTGTGGCCGGAGTCATGGCCGTCCGGGAAACGGCCGGCGAAGCGGCCACGCAACTCGAGGTCGCCAGCCGGGCCGCTGTGTCGACCACCGTTCGGATTAGCCAGACCGTGCCCATCCGGGCAAGTGTGCCGATCATTCAGAGCATCGAAGTGCCGATAAAACAGCAGATTCCGATCGATACCGTGGTCAAGGTCCAGCGTGAAGTGCCCATCATTGGGTTGATCAGCTTCGACGTTCCGATCCAGACCCAGATCCCGATCGACCTGAGTTTTCCGGTCTCGTTCAGCCAGACCATTCCGATCAACACCAGCGTGCTTGTGCAATTGGATGTCCCAGTCAGCGTCAGCCTTGCCGATTCGCCGCTGGGAACGCAGCTGGCTGCCCTCGCCCGCACCCTGCGCCGGATTGCGGGAAAATAGAGCGCGGGCGCGCGATTTCCCGCGTTCCAATGAAGCACTAACGGCGGGCCTTCGTCGCTCAAATACTCGCGGTCTACATTCCATCCCATCAAACACACAAGCGCCGCCATCCGCGGCGCGCATTCGATGGAGGCAATGAATATGACCCGCATGATTCGCAGAACCCTGGCCCCGGTGCCCGAGATGCTGTCCCTGCGCGACATCGTCAATCAAATGATGGAAAACGCAGTCGTTAGCCCGAGCCAGTGGCTTGGGACCATGGAAGGCGGAAATCTGGATGCGCCGGCCCTGGACGTGATGGAGAACGAAGGCGGCTATACCGTGAGGGCGGCCCTTCCAGGTTGGAAACCCGAGCAGGTTGACGTCAGCATTGAGAATGGCGTGGTGACCCTCAAGGGCGAGATGAAGGACGAGACCGCCAATGAGGACGAGAAGTCCCGCTACCATCGGCGCGAGATCCGGCACGCGTCTTTCCAGCGGACGATCAGTCTGCCGACCGAGATCGAACCCGATAAGGCCACGGCCGAATTCGAAAACGGCGTGCTGACCCTGAGCGTTCCGAAATCGGAAGTCGTGAAGCCGAAGCTGATCAAGATCGCGGTCAAGTAGCCGCCTCCGAGGCTCGGGCTGCGTCCGCAGAACAGCGCGGGGACAAAAAATGTCCCCGCGCTTTTGCGTTTGGGAGGCCCGGTCGCCCAGATGCGGCACCCCGGCCAACCTCTCCAGGCGAACGCGGTCTGAGAGCGCTCCCAATAAACCAGCATACAATTGGCCCTCGATTCGCATAACCGGTTTAACAATGAGCATTACCACGCCCGAATGGGTGCGCCACGCCGTCTTCTATCAGATCTTCCCGGATCGGTTCGCATCCTCAGACCAGGTCGAGAAACCCAGCAAACTCGAGGCGTGGGACAGCAAGCCAACAAC
>JBKJQK010000426.1:0-4143 GCA_046594095.1 Anaerolineae bacterium
CCCGGGCACAGCCATATGGGTTCACACGGGCAGCATGGTCCCGGGCGACGCCAACGCCGTCGTGATGGTCGAGCACACCCAGGCCGCTGGAATTGCCGTCACGGGTCAGCGCTGGCCCAACGAGATCGAGGTGATGCGGGCCGTTGCCGAGGGCGAGAATGTTGTCCAGATCGGTGAGGACACCCGTGCGGGGGCAGTGCTGGCCCGCGCGGGACACACATTGCGTCCGGCGGATATTGGCGCGCTCATGGCGCTCGGTCTGACACGTATTGCTGTCGCGGCCCGCCCGCGGGTCGGGATCATTTCGACCGGCGATGAGGTCATCTCGCCCGAGCAATCACCGGCAGTCGGCCAGGTGCGGGATGTCAACGCGTATGCGCTCAGCGCGTTGATCGATCAGGCCGGCGGCGAACCCGTGCGTTATGGAATCGTCCCAGACGATCGTTTGTTGCTCGCGACGGTTGCCCGGCGCGCCCTCGCGGAATGCGATGCGGTTGTCCTTTCGGCGGGCAGCTCGGTGAGCTACCGTGACATGAGCATCGATGTGATCCAGGGCCTCGGCGCGCCGGGCGTGCTCGTCCATGGCATCAGTGTGAAGCCCGGCAAGCCGACCATTCTGGCCGTCGCGGACCGGGTGCCCGTGTTTGGGCTGCCGGGTAATCCGGCCAGCGCACTGGTTGTGGCTGAGCTGTTTCTGGTCCCGGCGGTACGTGCGCTTCTGGGGGCCGCCGTTCAGCCGCGCCCAGCGGTCCAGGCCCGCCTGGTCCGTAATGTTCCGTCTGCGACGGGCCGCGAGGACTTCGTACCGGTTCGCCTCGAGACTCGCCCGGATGGGCTGTGGGCGGTGCCCATCTTTGGCAAATCCAACTTAATCGTGACGCTCCTGCGGGCGGATGGGACGATCCGAGTGGCGCAGGACGAAAATGGCCTGCAGGCAGGCGCGTGGGTGATGGTGACGTTGTGACCGAAAAACAGATCTATCTCAAGGATATTGGGCTGCCTGACGCGCGCGCGGCCTGGTTGGAGCAGCTTGCGCGACAGGGTTTGGATCGCCCGTTGGGGAGCGAGCGGATCGGGCTCGCCGCGGCGGCCGGGAGAGTGACCGCTGAACCGGTCTGGGCTCGAATTTCGAGCCCTCATTACCACGCTTGCGCCATGGATGGTTTTGCCGTGGCGGCAAGCGACACCCGCGGCGCGACCGAAACAAGCCCGCTCAGTCTGGCGCTGGGCAGCGCAGCAAGATACGTTGACACAGGGGATCCGCTGCCCGCGGGCGCGGATGCCGTGATCATGATCGAGCAAGCCCAGCGCCTGCCCGGGGACGCCGCTTCACCGCTAGGCTACATCGAGATCATGCAATCCGCGGCGCCCTGGCAATACGTCCGGCCAATGGGCGAGGATGTGGTCGCAACCGAATTAGTGCTCCCGGCCAATCACCGTTTGCGTCCCCAGGACCTCGGCGCGCTCGCCGCGGCCGGGTATGCCGAAGTCATCGTATACCGCCGCCCGAGGGTGGCAATTCTGCCAACCGGAAGCGAGCTTGTGGTCCCCGGGGCCGGCGTGAAACCGGGCGACATCATCGAGTACAACACGCTCGTGCTCGGGGCGCTGGCCGAGGAGGCTGGCGCGATCGTCACCCGTCTGGAAATCCAACGTGATGACTATGCAACCCTCCGGGCGGCGGTGATCGCCGCGCTGAGCGGGCATGACCTTGTGGTCGTCAACGCGGGTTCATCGGCCGGAAGCGAGGACTTTACATCCAGGGTGTTTGAGGATCTTGGCGAGCTAAAGGTCCACGGCGTGGCAATCCGCCCGGGGCATCCGGTGATGTTGGGTATCGCGCGAGCCGGCGAAGAAGCGCCCTGGCGGGCCGTGGCCGGTATCCCGGGTTACCCGGTCTCGGCAGTCGTTACTTTTGAGCTTTTTTGCGCGCCATTGTTGCGGGCCTGGCAGGGCCTGCGCCCCGTGACATGGCCCGAGGTCGAGGCAACCCTCACCCGAAAGCTGGTGTCGCCGGCCGGGGACGATGAGTTTGTCCGCGTTTCAGTCGGCCAGGTGGGAGACCGCCTGGTTGCCTCGCCGCTCTCCGGCGGCGCGGGAGTGATCACGTCGCTGGTCAAGAGCGACGGCATCGTCCTTGTGCCGCGCTTTAAAGAGGGCCACCATCAAGGCGAAACCGTCCGGGTTGAGCTTCACACGGACATCGCCCGGGTGCGTGGCACGATTATGGCCATCGGCAGCCATGACATGACCCTCGACTTGCTTTCCGATGCGCTCGGCCGCCGCGCGCCTGCGTTGCGGCTCTCCTCCGCCCACGTGGGTTCGGTCGGCGGCCTGCTGGCCCTGCAACGCGGGGAAGCTCATCTTGCCGGATGCCACCTGTTGGATGAAGGCAGCGGCGAGTACAACACGGGCGCAATCCGCCAGTATCTATCTCCTCATGGAATCCGAGTGATGGTGCTCGGCTTCGTCCGGCGCACTCAGGGACTACTCGTGGCTCCTGGCAATCCGAGGCAAATCCGCGGACTTGAGGATTTGGTTCGCGACGATGTTTCGTTTATGAATCGCCAGCGCGGCGCCGGAACCCGGGCGCTCCTTGACTATGAACTTAAACGGCGTTCCATTGACCCACGCCGGATTCGAGGCTATGAGCGCCAGGAGTTCACCCACCTGGCCGTCGCCGCTCAGATCGCAAGTGGCGCGGTCGACTGCGGAATGGGGATTTTGGCTGCCGCGCGCGCGCTCGGGCTCGATTTCGTGCCGCTGGCCTCGGAGCGCTACGACCTCATCATCCCAATGACGCACTATGCCGGCCCCCTCCTTGCGCCCCTCCTTGAGGTAATCGCGGACAGGCGACTCGGCTTTGCGGCGGCGGTCGAAGCGCTGGGGGGCTACGATGTCTCGCAGATGGGGATTGAGCTTGGCGAGGTCACCTGACCTTCTCGAACCCGGCTTCGGCGTAGGGCCGGCTCTCTCCAGTGAGCAGGGGTGAGGGCAATCCGCGCAGATAGCGCTCGAAAAAGGCGTTCTGATAGGCGTCGATCAGCCCAACCACGGTTGCACTTGGAATTGGGCCCTTGAGTTTGATCGCCGAGGCCAGGGGCGAGAAGAATGGCGTCATCACGAAGTCGTAGTGCGCGGCGCCGGCGATGGGAACCCGATAGCCGTCGGCTGTCGCCGATATTTGCCCGCGCCAGCTCATTCAAGGTAAAGCGCAGGTCCTGGGAATAAACATTGGCCAGCTCGGCGAAGCGGGGCGCAAAGTCCGGACTGCCGGAAGGCGGCAGAATCGACCTCTTGTTTGCCACAATCCGCCCATCGGGGAATTCTGTGACTATGGCCCCATAGGTGTGATCGACAGCCACGACGACATATCCCAAGCTCGCCAGTTGTTCAAGCTGGTTCTGGTTGATCTGCCGAAAGCCACCCCAACCGTGGGAATAGAGCAGCACCGGATATGGGCTGTTCGCCGCGATCGGAGCGTCGACGTGGCTTTTGCTCCAGACCAAATTGATGTGGTCAAAAAGAAACGACGGAAGGTTGACCCAGCGCGCAATTGCCGGCCCGATGACGCTGGCATTGGACACCCATGCGGAGGGCGCGGCGTCCGGCGCGGGGTCGGCCGGATACCAGACTTGCGCCATAATCTCGCGCCGATCTCCGATGGCATCGGTGTAGATCTCCTCGCGCGTCTCGTCCTTCAGATATGCGGTGGTGGCGCCAAGGGCGTACTTTCCGGACGGTTCGGGCAAGTCGGGAACGGGAAATGCCCAGGCCAGAAAACCCGAAACCAACACGGCAACCCCGGCCAGAATCCGCCCTGTGGCGGCGACCATTCGGGGCACCTTTGGCCCGGCCTTTGCGTTGAGCGCCGCGACCGCGGCAAGTTCAACCGCAACGATGTAGGCGGGCAGCATCTGCCAGCGATACCCTTCGACAAACAAGTGGGCGCCCGTAAAGACGAGCGTAGGAATGGCCAGCGTCTCGCGCATTCGGCCGAGGTTCGACTTTCCGCGCGCGCTCAAGCCAACTCCGACGAGAAGCAAGACGATCAACAGGACTTCAAAAGGACTCATTACGCTCTAGGCCGGCCGTGCTAGGCTTGGCCGAATGAGACCTTTTGAAGTCCTGTTGATCGTCTTG
>JBKJQK010000517.1:0-2517 GCA_046594095.1 Anaerolineae bacterium
TCAAAATAGCCGCTTCGTTGACCAGGTTCTCAAGATCAGCACCGGTGAAGCCGGGCGTCTGGCGGGCGATGAGCATGAGCTCAGCAGTGGGGCTAAGCGACTTGCCACGCGTGTGAACTTTGAGAATGGCCTCACGACCCACAACGTCAGGCGCGTCCACGGTGACGCGGCGGTCGAAGCGGCCAGGGCGGAGCAGGGCCGGATCGAGAATATCGGGCCGGTTTGTGGCTGCGATGATGATGATGTTGGTATCGGTATTGAAGCCGTCCATCTCGACAAGCATCTGGTTCAGGGTCTGTTCGCGCTCGTCGTTTCCGCCGCCGAGGCCCGCGCCGCGCTGACGGCCGACCGCGTCAATTTCATCGATGAAGACGATACAGGGCGCGGCTTTTTTGGCCTGGTCGAACAAATCCCGGACACGGCTGGCCCCGACGCCCACAAAGAGCTCAACGAATTCGGATCCGGACAGGCTGAAGAAGGGCACGCCGGCCTCGCCCGCTACGGCTTTCGCCAGAAGGGTCTTGCCTGAGCCTGGCGGGCCAACCAGCAACACGCCTTTGGGAATGCGGGCGCCCAATTGGATGAACTTTTCCGGCGCTTTCAAGAAGTCGACGACCTCGACCAGTTCCTGTTTTGCCTCGTCACAGCCGGCGACGTCACCAAACGTGACAGCCGGGGTCTCCTGGTTCATCCGGCGAGCCCGGCTCCGCCCAAAGCTGAACGCCTGGTCGGCGCCCGATTGCGCGCGCCTCATCATCATCAGGAAGAAAACCACCAGGATCAGCGGAATGCCAATCGTAGCGATGATGGGGATGATCTGGGAGAGTGGCGAGCGAGCCTCTATTGAGTATTCAAAACCTACCAGGGCCACATCGTCTACGCCGTAGTTGCGGAGCAGGGTGGTCAACTCGCTCGAATCAGGCTTGCTGATCGTGTAGGTCTTGCCGGTTGGCGCGCGCGTCTCAATTCGCTCAACCCTAACCGTTTCCCCTTCAGGCGAAACGGTAACGCGCTTCACATTCTTGGCTTTGATGTCAGCGACAAGCGTGCTTATCGTCGGCAAATCCGAGGTTGCGGGCGTGGGCCGGGCAAACGCCATCAGCGCGTAAACTACAACGAGGCTGATGAGGATGATCGGGATGATATTGTTTCTGAGGCTTTTCGGCATTCTGCCAGTCCTTGCGCGTCTGAATTGGGCGCGTCTGTAGTCTGCGACATTATAGCGAGACTTGTTCATAGACGCGTTGCATTAGCTTGAGGTTAGACCCGCGCCAGGGCCAGCCAGCCGCTACAATCCCGCCGCATGTTGACGACTGAGTTGGATTACCGCCTGCCGGCTGAGTTGATCGCCCAGCGCCCGATGGAGCCGCGGGATGCCTCGCGTTTGCTGGTCGTCGATCGGGCGACCGGGACTTTCATCCACACCCATTTTCGCGATATCGGGCAATGGCTGACCGAGGGCGACCTCCTTGTGGCCAACGACAGCCAGGTCATGGCTGCCCGACTGCGCGGGCGGAAGGATACGGGCGGCAAGATCGAAGTGTTACTGCTGCGCCGACTGGACGACCGGCGGTGGCTGGCTCTGGTGGGCGGGCGACGGGTTGATGCGATGCGCTTTGAAGGCGGGGGGGTGACCCTAAAGGCGCGCGTCCTGGAGCGTGGCGAAGGCGGGGAAGCGGTGGTTGAATTCCAGTCATCGGTTGAGCCAGTGCTCCCGCTTCTGGGTGAAGCGCCCCTCCCGCCCTATATCCATGAGTCATTGGGCGATCCGGGCCGTTATCAGACGGTCTATGCGCGCCTGACAGGCTCGGCCGCGGCGCCGACGGCCGGCTTGCACTTCACCCGTGAGCTTATTGGGTCACTGCGGGCGCGCAAAATTGGGTTCGAGTTTGTAACGCTGCACGTTGGCGTCGACACGTTCAAGCCGATCAGCGAAGGCGAGGTCGAGAAGCACATCATCCACTCGGAGTGGTGTGAAGTGTCCGGGCGGACCGTTCAGGCGGTGGCCGAGACGCGCGCAAACCGAGGCAAGGTCGTCGCTGTCGGCACAACGACGGTGAGGTCGCTCGAGACGGCGGCGGGGCAGGGGCCCAACCAGGACGCGCTCGGGCCATTCAGCGGCTTCACCAAGATCTACATCACGCCAGGCCGGCCTTTCCGGGCAGTCGACGCCCTGATCACGAATTTTCACTTGCCCAAATCGACCCTCCTGGCGCTGGTGGGCGCGTTTATGGGTATGGATCTCTGGCGATCGGCGTACGCCGAGGCGATCCGGGAGAAGTATCGGTTCTACTCGTTCGGGGACGCGATGTTGATCTTGTAACGTTTGTAAGGTTGATAACGTTGGTAACGCTATGGACGTCAAATTATCGTTATCAACGTTAAACACGTTAATAACGTTACCAACGTCAAAACACGGTCGCCGCGTCCCCGCCGTCTTGCTGGCCGCGGATATAGCGCCGAAAGGCCTGAGATGAGCGGTGGCCGGTCTGGCGGCGACCGTGTTTTGACGTTGGT
>JBKJQK010000212.1:0-5536 GCA_046594095.1 Anaerolineae bacterium
GCGTGATCGGCCGGACCGTTCATGTCCAGGATGAAGTAGCCAAACTCGGTCGCAAAACCGCGCGCGCCGCGAATGAGCTGATTGTCGCAGATTGCGCCGCCGCCAACGCCGGTGCTGACCGTGAAATACACCAGATTCCGGACCGGCCCACCGTCCGCGCCCGCTTTGCTGCCGGCCCCATAGCGCTGCTCGCCCAGTCCGGCCAGGTTCGCGTCGTTGTCGACCACGCACGGCAGCCCGATGCCCGCGGCCAGCCGGTCACGCAGCGGCACGTTGATCCAGCCCGGCATATTGGGAGCCATCAGCATGATCCCGTTGAAGGGGTCAAGCGGACCGGGCGCGGCCACGCCCACGGCGCGCGGCGCGCCTTCGCCGATCACGTCGCGGGCGCTGGCGATGATCCGCGCGATGATGACGTCAGGCCCCTCCTCAATCCGGGTGGGCTGGCGATCCTTGCGCAGAATCGCGCCCGAGCGATCGACCAGCGCGACGCGGAAGTTGGTGCCGCCGAGATCGACGGCCAGGACGGTGTCAGTCATGGGATGTGTTTTGAAAGGCCGCGGCGCGGAGCGCGGCCGCGGCATCATATGGATCGTGGCCGACCACGCTGGGCCCGAATAGGTCCAACGATCCGATATCAGACGAGGCCGCGTCAGCCCGGCCGCGGTCGACGACCCGGGCGATGAACGGGAAGCCGCGCCAGTCCGGATCATCGGGCCGCTCGGGGCGGCCATCCGCGTCGATGGGCGGCATGATGACGCTGGCGGTAAACGCGCTCATCCCGGCCCGGTCGATCAGAGTTCGCAACGCAAAGGCAAAAGCGTCGGCGAGCGCATCATCAAAGGCGGTCCCGAGCAGCCAGGTGTCATACCCGCGCAGGCCGGCCAGGTTGACCAGCCCGGGCATGCCGGCATGCTCGAACGCCAGGCCCACGTCGCGATGGGCGCCCAACAGATCATCAAAATATTCCGCGCCACGGCGGGCCCGATAGGCCAGGGCCGCCACCCGCAAGCGTTCGATTTGGGCGTAGGGCCGCCCTGTGGCCGCGGCCAGTTGGGCATGCCCATGGGCGATCGACGCGCCCCCAATCGGGCCGCCATTCCACATCCACACAAAATAGCGAGCGTCCGGGGCGGCCACGCGCGCCCGGCGCGCCCACTCGCGCGAGGCGGAAAAGTAGTCACGCATCCGCGCGGCGTCAAAATCCAGGGGATCAAACGCGTCAAAGATCAGGACCGCATGCATGCCTTCCCAGCGCGCAATATTGCTGGTGGTCACGCAATGCTGACCGCGCACCCGGCCAAACGTGTCGGCCGCAGTGGTCTCAAGCGGCCGCGCAAACGGATCAAACCCATCTGACGTCCGCCGTCCGCCGTCCGCCGTCAGAACGGGCATCGGCCGGCGAAGCCGCAACGGGTTGTACTGGGCGCCTTCCAACGTCACCAGATTGGTTACCCGCACCACCTGCTGGCGCTCGACGGCTTCGACCGACCCATATTGTCGGATCATGGCCGCCCGCATCGGTTCAGGCACCACGCAAGCGCCCTCGCTGACCGACACCTCGAGGAGGCGCTCGAAGCGCGCCCGCGCGTCAGGCCGCAGCGCGGCAATTCGGTTGGGAAGCTGACTGATTGACAGGGCCGCTACTCCGGGTCAAGCATTCCGGGTCCCCACCACCAGCAGCCCACCGCCTTCGGGGCCGTACGGGTCGGCATAGCGGGCGCGCAGGTCGGCCAGGCGGGTGGCCAGCTTGTTGCGGGTGATGGCCGGCCCGATCCCCAGCCAGCGCAGGCGGGGCGCCATCAGCGTCGAGAGAAGCGTGCGTTTTCCAATGCCAAACGCCCCATTCATCTCATCCCACAGCAGCATCGCGGCGGGCGACACGTAATAGCGAGCCAGGCTCAGGGTGATGCCGACTGCGGCAAAAAGCACCCGCCACTCATCGGCGGTGTGATAGTGATGATGGGCGAAGCGCTTGTCGATCATGTCCGAGTAGGCCCTGGCCGCCTCTTTGCTGGCGGCGCTCTTGACCCCATGCAATAGGCCGCGGAATTGGTCGCTTGGGACCGTCAGAATGAGCTTGCCACCCGGGCGAAGCACGCGGGCCAACTCGGGCAGCACGTTCTCGGGATCGGGGATGTGCTCGACCACCGAGTTGCTGTAGACCGACCCAAAGGTCCCGGTCGCGTACGGCAGCGCGTGCCCGTCGGCGAACTCGACCCCCTCGGTGTAGACCCCGCTGGCGCGGGCAGCCGGCAGCTCGGCAGTCGCGATGTCGCAGCCATAGACCCCGGCCTGTTTGCCGAAGATCGACTCCGTGAACATGCCGTCCCCGCAGCCAAAGTCGAGCATCGGCGCTGGAAAGTCGATCTCGCTCAGCGCCCTGGCCTCAATCGAGCGCCACAAGGCGACGGGCGGCGCGAACGAATAGCGATCCAGAAAGGTGTCGAGATAGTTGCGGTCGCGGCGGGTGGCCAGCAGACCGGCTGGGGGTGCGGAAGACATGCGGCCATTGTAAATGGGCAGTTCGGGGCCTCCTGCGAAGCCGCGAAGGCAGCGCATGTCATTCCGGACGCGCCCCACAGGACCCAGGCAGACATGAGCGTACGGGGCGCGTGAGGAATCCCTGTGCCGTACCATCAGGCAAGAAAGAATCGGCAAACGCGCGCGGATGCCGATTGTCGTCGGCTTGGCTGGACGCATCAGGGATCCTTCACTCGGCCCTGACGAGGATGCCTGTGGAGGTTCGGCGGCCTCGTTCAGGATGACAAAGGCTGGCTTCGCGCGAGATCTCTTTCTTGCCGTCGCGACTTCGCGGCTTCGGGTGAGACTTGTTTCGCGGCTCCGGGTGAGACAACTACCCCGATTTCGCCAATCTCGTACAATCAACTGTCAATGCGTTTCCTCAAGCTCGGCGGTTCGCTCATCACCGACAAAACCCGCGACAACACGCCCCGGATGGACGTAATCGCGCGGGCTGCCGCCGAGATCCAGCGCGCCCTGGCCGCCGATCCCGTGACGCCGCTCGTGCTCGGGCACGGCTCGGGCTCATACGGGCATGCCTCAGCAAAACGCCACGGCACCCGCCAGGGCGTCCGCGACGCGAATGCCTGGCGGGGCTTTGCCGAGGTCTCCGTCATGGCCGCCCGGCTCAACCGCATCGTCGCCGACGGTCTGCATGCCGCAGGCGTGCCGGTCATTTCTTTCTCGCCCTCGGCCAGCGCCCGGTGCGAGGACGGCCGGCTGGTCTACCTGGATACCGGCCCGCTGCGGATCGCCCTCGATCATAGGCTCGTTCCCCTGGTGATGGGCGATGTCGCCTTCGACGCCGTGCGGGGCGGCACCATCGTGTCAACTGAGGAGGTATTCGCCTACCTCGCCAACGAGCTTCATCCGGCCCGGATTCTGTTGGCCGGCGAAACCAGCGGCGTGATGACCGGCTATGGGACCTCCGAGGCGCATATCGTGGCCAGGGTTACGCCAAAGACCTGGGAGGGTTTGCGGCATGGCATCGGGGGCTCGCGCGGCGCGGACGTGACGGGCGGGATGGCCTCCAAGGTCGGCGACATGCTCGCACTGTGCGTCGCCCACCCGGGGCTGTCAGCCCTGATCTTCTCCGGCCTCGAGCCCGGATCGATCGAGCGCGCCCTGAACGGGGATGCGCTCGGCACAACGGTCCAGGACGACCCATCATCCGCCTAGACCTGGAAGTCGATGCCCAACCAACGCGCCAATCCGTACCGGGTCCTGCGGGTCGATCCGGCCGCGCCCATCGACGTCATCGAGACAGCCTATCGCCGGCTCGCCCGCGACATCCACCCGGATCGGAATGCGTCGCCGGATGCGACAAAGCGGATGCAGGAGCTAAACGAGGCCCGGGCGATCCTGCGCGATCCGGTCCGCCGGGCGGCGCTGGATGCCGCCCTCGCCCCACCGGTCATCGTCGTTGTCCCGCCGCAGCCAGCGCCAAGCGCCGGCCCACGGGCCGAACCGGTGTCCCGCCCGCCACCGCGCCCGCAACCGGCGCCGCAGGCTAAGCCCACCCCACCCCGGCCGCCACCCGTCCAGGCCACCCAGAGCGACCAACCCATTCACCCCGGACGGGGATCGAACCCAGGGCTCTCGCAGCGCGTATTTCGCCGGCAGACTCCACTGCCGGAAGCCACCCCGCGCCCACAGGCGGCTGGCGCCGCCCAGCACGCCCGCGCCGACGTCGTCCGCGCCCGGATGGCCGAGAATGCCCGCCGCGAAAGCGCGCTCCTGGGCTGGGGGTCGATCGCCATCTTCGCCGGGTGGGCGGTCCTTCTCGTGAACAGCCTGCCGCCCCTCCTGGGTGCCGTCACCGCCGGAACGATGGGGGCGCTGCTCGGGATGGCGGTGCTGCTGACCCTCCCGTTTGGCTACATGCTGGACCAACTGATTGGCCGGTCCCGGGGACAGGGAATCGCGGTCGCGCTGACCGCCTATTTTGGGATGGCAGCGGTGGTGTATGTGTGCGCTGGAATCGGATTGGTCCTGATGCCGGTCCGCCCGGTGACCGCCACCGATCTCGGGCCGGTGCTGATCCTGGGCGGGCTGATCGCCCTCATCCACCTGGTCGTAGCGCTGGGCCTGCACAAGCGCACCCGGGCCGGGCGAATCGGCGGGCTGGCCCTGGCCACCTGCGGGGCGGCCCTGGCGGCCTTGCTGCTCGGCCAGGCGCCGACCTGGGCGGGCGCAGCGCTGGCCTTCAACGTAGCGCTGATCATCGTGCTGTGCCTGCCCGGCGCACGAATCCATTTGCCCGGGTAACCCACGCGCTCATAGGCCCGGGTGTTGAAACCCCCGGCTACCCTCATCGCGTCGCCCGCGACGCGGATACGCGCACAACGTAACGCTTGTCATCCGGAGTGGCGCGGATTACCGCGCCGCTCAGGGACCGGCGCTACCTACCATGTCATGTGCATTGGCGCACCACCCCGGCCCAAAGCGCAGGCATGACAATGGTCGGAGTTCACCACCTTCGAGAAAGCATCCCGAGCGGAGACAGCCGGCGCTGCACGGGCTGCCCTCTCGTTGAGACCCGGCACCCGCAGTCGAGGGAGCGCCCTGGCTACCGGCTGGGTGCGCGCCTACGAACCAACCCGTTCGGCGCTAAGGATCGCCTGCTTGCGCAACGCCCCCCACTTGTACCCGCCCAGTCCGCCATCCGCCGCAACGACCCGGTGGCAGGGCACAACCACGGCCGCGTGATTGGCCCCGCAGGCCTGGGCAACGGCCCGGGCCGCGCCAGGCTTCCCAATCGCCTCGGCGACCTGGGCGTACGTGCGGGTCTCGCCGCGCGGAATGTCGCGCAGAGCGCGCCAAACACGGGTCTGGAAAACGGTCCCGTGCAGGTCGATCGGGAATCGGGCGAGGTCGGTCGGCGCGCCGGAGACATACCCGGCTACGGCTCGCGCGCAGGCGAGCAGGCCATCCGCTTCGGCGGCGGCGGCCGGCTGCAATTCAGCGGCCGGGAATTCGCTGCGCAGCCCGTTGGCGAGTGCGACCTCGCCCT